>CAZTWC010000125.1:0-9934 GCA_964617105.1 uncultured Myxococcia bacterium | reverse complement strand
GCGGTCAAAAAAGAGGAGGGCCAAATCGCCAAAGTGGTCATCATAGGCGCTCACGTAGATGGCATTTTTACCAATGGCCATGGCGCTGTGAGGGCCGACTCTTCCTTCCTGTTGAGTTTTAGTCTTCTCGCAACGACAAACCAGGCTGCCGCAAGTAGGGCCGGTCATATTTTCCGGGTCAGCCAACACCAGGATTTCGCCGCTGCCACATTCCCGGTCACAACCGTAACCTTGCACAGGATAGCATTTGTTGGTGGCTGCTACACAAACATTAGAATTGGGACATTTACCGTTGCAGGGAATATCGCTGATACAGCTGTGAGAGAAACAAAATTGGCCGCGCTGGCATTGGTCGGCGCTGGCACAGGATTTATACAGACACATGTTACGCTCTTCAAACTCCTGGCAGGTTTGTCCCTTGCTGGGGCATTGAGAATCATTCTCGCAGGTGTAGGTTTCCAATACACATTTGCCTTCACTGCTGCAAAAACGTCCTGGGCAGCAAGAGAGAGGATCCTCCGGATCACAGAACTTATTTTCACATTCACCCCGGATTAAAATCTTATTAGAAGGACATTCACCGAACTGGGTGTAGGTTTTAAGAGGCGTTTCATCGCAATCACAACCGCTCAAAGTCATGGCTAAAAATAAGGTGGCAAACAGGCAACTCCTGGCTCTAATCCGAGAGAAAAGAGGTATTAAAATGGGAATCAGCAGAGCCAATCCTAAAAATATGATGGAACTATATGGTATTTTATCTGACAATTGCAGATGGTGGCATCCACCGGATGAGGAAGCACGGTTATCTCCCTGACCGGTCAGGTTAAAATTCTGCAAATTATTCGCATCAACATAGACCGAATTAATTTCCGGTTCCTGAACCTTGCTGGCGGGGTCGATCTCCTCAATGGCAACTGGTAACTGGTTCTGGGCAGCAAGTTTATAAGTAACTACTCCACTTATATTTCCCTTGGGATCCATAACTCTGGCCTCCAGCCAATCGACCTCTTTCAATTGTGCCTGGGAAATAAGATCCTGAGAGTTGAAATCACTACTTTGAACCTTAATTCCGTCAGCGTCAAACAGGTTGTAGGAGTAAGTTAATTCGGATTGGTTGAAGAGGTTATCTTTGCCCAATAATCTTATCCCCTCTGGCACCGGAAACACTTCCAGGCTGGGGGCAAAGGGATCGACAATTACCGTAATTCTGACCGGCGTTTGATCCAGAGAATTATAATGTCCGGCATACCTGGATCTGACCTCTACCAGGTGGCGGCCAGGCAACTTCAGCATAGATGATTCAACTTCTATTTGTCCTCCCTGCTGAAAACTAGACCAGTAGAGTCCATCCACCCGATATTGATACTCCTGATTTTCCTCTTGAGATTCAGTATGAATCACTATTTTTCCATCCGGCACCAGGTAACCATTTTTATCGTAGACCATCTCTACTTCCTTTTCTAACCTGGCCTTTGTTTCCGCCGCTGCCATAATCATGTTTTGGCATTTGCCTCCCTGACACTCTTCAAAGTTTAGATAGAGAGTGACATAGTCTTTGACTTGTCCCTTGCCTTCCAGACCCAGGTTGCTGATTTTAACACTAACCGGGACTCCCAGATAATTTTGTAAGGATTTCTCCACCTCCACCGGGAAAGTCAGGCTGTCTTTCAAAAACATACCCAAAGTCATATCCACGGTATTTTTAATCAGGTTGGTGGCATCCAGGTTTTTGACAAATTCGTGGTAGGTTTGCTTGATGTTTTTAACATCCACAACATGAACATTGAATTCCATCTCCCGGTTTGGCAGAATAGACATTTGCGCCTCTATGTTCAAGTCGAACTCAAAATGGAACAGCCTGGTGTAGCGGTCAAATATATAGGCGTATAAAGAGAGCCCCATTTTTTCAAACGAAATTTGCATAGTGGGGACATAAACTTGATAATTCCCCACAGTTTTAACCGTCTGAGTCATTCTAAAACTAGGCATTTTGGATGGATTCATTCTCATTAGGATTCGAGCATTATCAGGCAGCAACTCTTTTAACTCCGGTATCAGCAGAGTAATAGCCTGGGAGTTGATTTTTATATCAGAAGCCTGCTCAATATCCTCGGAGTAAATACTAACACATAAGTTACCTCCTATGTACAGTGAAAAGAGGCCTCTTTCGAAAAATGCCCGGGCAAAACTGGCAGCTGCATGATAGGGATTACCCTGGGGGTCCACTCCGGTCAAATCTGGCGGCGCCGTGGTTTTAAAAGTGTTTTTAACATATTGTTCTGGGTCGGCAATATATTCTTTAGGTATTGGAGCGCACCTGGTAACCGGCCTGGAATCCATACCGCCATCAAAGGTCAACTCCAGAGTTTTCAAGATATCTGGGGCTATACAAAATCTAGTCCCACAATTGACCTCTATCTCATTGGGTGTATACAAAAATCCCATTTTGCTTCCCTTGAAGGGGAGTCGGTTATCCTTGCGGGCCATTTCATTAATGTTTCCCTCGTCTTGCAACACCAGAGATTTGCCGTTTAAGCCGGAAAAAGCGTTACGAATTGCACCCGACAGGGCGGCTCCAAGAAGATACTTATTGGCCCCTTTTAAATATTTACCCACCTGCACAACCAAATCAGAACCCTTGCTCAGGTAGGGGCACAGTTGCTCACACTCCCAGCACTCGTCTTTCCCGGCCAAATTGAGCACCCATTCGTTATCGTCACAGGCTTTATTTTGGCAGACTTTTTCTCCACTGGATTCAACCTTGAATTTCAAGTCTTTGATATCCAGAGAACTGATGATAGGACGAACTTTAAAGGTACCCTTGGGCAAGCCGGTATTGGGGTCGATAGTCCGGTCTATATTAACCAAAATATTAGCGGTGGCGCTGAGATACCCGGCGATAAACTCTTCTTTGCCTCCTTCACGAACCGAAAGGCCGTTTGAGATGGGGCAAGCCACATCAATAAGACTTAAATCGCAATCTTTCAACAGAGGTTTTAAAAAGGGAAAAAGGGTACAGGCATTGATTGAAATATCCCCTTTAAGATGCATATCTTGGCTAAGAGCAATTTTGGCGTTTTCGATGGACATCATCACCCGGGCGCCGGTGTTTACCTGGTTACCGGTGAACTGTTTGCTGATATCAACTTTTACATCCTCCCACTTCAGCAGAAAAACAGGATCTTCCAGGGTAACTTTGTATTTTGCCTCCTGACCAAGAGTGGTAAATTTATCTTCAATCAAGATGCTGTCCACCGGAATTTCGATAAAACCGTCTGCATTTTCTTTGGACTCCAGGCTGTTGATGATCAACTCTTTAAGATGTTTAAAGACGATGGTCAGCCCGTCTTTGGTGACTCCCATGCGGGTAGTATTGGGAGTCGGGGTGATTTTGTAGGAGAGTTTCTTGTTTATGCAGCCACCGCTGCCTCCGGCGCAATTGGTCATAAATGCCGCCAAAAGGACGAGAACACATAACAATTTCAGACTGAATAATTTTTTCATGGTATACCTCTTTTTAAGGTTACTTGGTAATACCATCAAACGGCAGCAACAATTTGCCGTAAGATATCAACAGGTTACACGTTACTGTAGATCTCAAAGAATAACATATCTATTCTGGGTAAGTCAAGATAATTATTAATATGGGCTATTCAAAAAAATTATTGAAAGACGCTACTTGGCAATTATTGTTTATTGGGGTAAACTTTTTTTTAAATCATATCTTAAAAATACCCTTTTATTTTGCGGTTATTTTCGTGAAAATACCAAGTGTCCATCTACCAGCCCCTATTGGAGGCAAACTCGCCTACCTATTTTTCAGCCTGCTTATTGTTATTTTTCCACTTAAAATCCAGGCCAATACTCCCATTTTAGTGATGGAGTTGCCCAATTCTGAACCAATAGAGAACCAGGAACAAGTTAGTCTCGATTTTGCTTCGGTTATTAAAAAAATAACTGGGCGCCAGCCAATGAGTAAAGCCGAAATATGGAAATATTTAGTGGGAGGAAGTCCTCTTAATGGACAGATGGACAACCTGGATTTCCTGCTCCAGCAAGCACAAAAGCAACGGGATATTTTCTGGAACCAAAAGGGAACCGAGGCGATGAATGCTACTGAAAAACTGGTTGATATTTACCATGGCATCAGGCTGAAAACTGAAGCCTCGGAGAAAAAATGGCTGGCAATGAAAAAGTTACGGGAGATGTTGGTGCACTGCTACTACTCCAGTCGGAAACAGGAAAAATTAATACAATTATTTTTAGATATTTTAAGTATTGATCCCGATTTTCAGCCAGATAAAAGCCAACTTAGTCCTTCAATGATAAAATCGCTTACCATCTCCCAAAAAAAGTATGCTGATAGCCAAAAGGTAGTGTTAGAAATTAACAGTTGGACCAAAGAAATAGAACTCTATTTGGAAGGTAAAAAAGTTGGACAACCGCCAATTGCTACTCCGGTATTGCCGGGAAAATACCTTTTAGCCTAAAAATATAAACAAACATGGGGACTACAGAGGATAATAACCGTATTTCCCAAAACAGCGCGGCAGCAATTTTGGGTGGAACCGAAACTGGAAAAGGCCTTGAGCATTGAAAATGGAAATCCGGTTCAGTTTCCTTTGGATTACGGCCTGGCAGCGTTAAATAGATTGGCAATGAGAAAGGTGGCGTTGCTCTATTCCTTTTCCAAAGATAAAGCTGGGAACACCTATTTGTCCGCCGCCCGGCTAAAAACAATCGGCAAAGATAAAAAAAGGGTCGATTTGGAGCCACTGGGTATTCTAAAAATAGAGCGGGCAGGAACAAATCTCCCTCTACTGCATAAATTCGGCGCCTATTTGCTGAGGAAAGGGAATCCGCCTAAGGGGGTCATCTTTGCTAAAAACAGATGGCAGATAGAATTAAAAAATATGAACAAATTTTTCCAACTACAAATAGATTCGGCGATAAAAAGGGAAGAACAGCAAAAAATGGGCAACTATTCACTGGCCCTTTCCCTGGGACCGGCTTTGGGCTGGATAGACGGACCGCAAGATAGCAATGCCAACCAGTTATATTTTCAAAGGGGCACCGCTCTGTGGCTGGCAATCTCTTTTCAGCCCGCTGCTGGTTGGTGGACACTTTTTAACAAATTTGAGATCTCTCACTTTGATAACCTGAGATATGAGAATTTTCAGCCATCATTGCCAGAGGCAGAAAGTGACAACCGGCTGGCCAGCGATTTTTTCTCTATTATCTGGGCTCCCGGCCTTTATTTAGTTTATCCTGGAGGTAACCGGAGATTATCGCCTTTTTGCGGTCTGGCCGGCCTGGTAAAATATGGCCGTTATAATAATGGAAAGATATCTTACCGCTCCCAAAACCGGCCCGAGTTGGTGAAAATGGCTGACGCCGGTGATTTTCACCGCCTCCAGGCTGGGGTTGAAATCTCTGCTGGAATTGAATATGGTTGGGACAATATTTTCCTGGGGGTAATCGCCGAGATGCAGGCCATCTTTAGTGGCGGCCGGAGTTATTTTATCAATTTGCCTGTCTATATGGGGATAAAATTTTAATGGAAACCAAATCGAAATCCTTTGTGGCCGATTTTCATGTCCACTCTTGTTTTTCACGGGCAACCAGCAAGCAATGCAACCTGGAGATGTTTAATTACTGGTCTCAACTGAAAGGAATTAGATTGGTAGGCACTGGAGATTTTACTCATCCTGCCTGGTATCAAGA
Source organism: uncultured Myxococcia bacterium (assembly GCA_964617105.1). GTDB lineage: Bacteria > CAZTWC01 > CAZTWC01 > CAZTWC01 > CAZTWC01 > CAZTWC01. The sequence goes on along the minus strand of CAZTWC010000125.1, from coordinate 4,210 downwards.
AATTACCACTAAATTGGAGCCATCTTATCCTGGTCTGTTTCAATTAAAAAAGGAATATAAAAGTGATGCGGTGGCGAAAGAGTTTCCTGCTTGCCGGGGAAAAGTAGATTTTATCCTTACCGCGGAGATAAGTTGTATCTACAAACGGGACGGCAAGGTGCGCAAAGTGCACAATCTACTGGTAGTACCAGATTTCAAGGCGGTGGACTACATCCGGTTCCACCTGGACAGAATCGGTAACATCAAATCGGACGGGCGTCCCATTTTAGGCCTTGACAGCCAAGATTTACTGACCATTGTGTTGGATTCCTCTCCCCAAAGTTACCTGGTGCCCGCTCATATTTGGACTCCCTGGTTCTCTGCCTTGGGCTCCAAGTCGGGTTTCGATTCTATCCAGGAATGTTACGGCGATTTGAGCCAACATATATTTGCGGTTGAAACCGGGCTCTCCTCTGATCCTGCCATGAATTGGCGGCTCTCCTCCCTGGACCCCTACACCCTGATCTCCAATTCAGATGCCCATTCTCCAGAAAACCTGGGACGTGAAGCCAATCTCTTTTGCTGCCCCCTATCCTTTAATGCAGTGCGAGCCGCCCTGGCCAAAGAGAATCGCCATTTTATGGGCACAATAGAATTTTTTCCCCAAGAGGGCAAATACCACCTCGACGGCCATCGCAAATGCCATGCGCGTCTTGAACCGGCTGATACCCAAAAAATGATGGCAGGTGTCCGGTTTGCGGCCGACCGGTTACAGTGGGAGTTCTACACAGGGTTGAGGAGTTGGCCGACCGGCAGCCAGATCATAAACCCCCAGATGCCAGGCCATTTCAAACCCTGGTGGCGCTAAAAGGAGTGTTGTCAGAAATCCTTGGTAAAGGGCCCAAGACCAAAACTGTGAACAAGTCATATACTCAACTTATATATAATTTGGGCCCGGAACTAAACATACTTCGGGAAACCGCATTAAACGATTTGAAACATTCGGGTGGCACTCTGCTGGCCCAGGGGATAGAAAGGATCAGAAAGGCTAAAATTAAAGCCCTGGGCGGTTACGATGGCGAATATGGGATCATCAAAGTGTTTGAGCCGGAAGAATTAGAGAGGGCCGGCGGCCAAAGGACTCTCTTTTCCGCCAATACAGTCAAAAAAAAAACCGAAACAACCTACCGCCATATTAAAACTCCAAATGCAGAGATCCAAAAAGCGGACAAACCAAATTCAAAACCCTTAAAAAAAGAGGGGGAAATTTCTAATTCTCCCCCGGGTATTGAACTTAATACCTTGCAACAAACCGCGGTGGAGCACCAGGGAGAACACTTGTTGATAAAAGCCGGACCGGGCACTGGCAAAACCAGAACCCTCACCTGCCGCATAGCGCACCTGCTGGAAAATAAAAGGGCATTTGGAGATGAGATAGCCGCCCTTACCTTCACCAACAAAGCCGCTTCTGAGATGGAGCAAAGGTTAAATGACCTGTTGGGAGAGAAGATGGTTTCCGCTATATTCAGCGGCACCTTTCACACCTTTGCTATCAAGTTTTTAAAGCAAACCCGGCCAGGATACCAACCTTTGGAATTTACTCTGCTAAACCGGGATGATCAGCGGGAAATTCTCTCTCCTCTTCTACCCAAAGCCAAAAAGAGCAAGGTTAATAATTATTTAAGCCAGATTAGTCTGGCCAAAGGAAAGCTGATCATGCCCGGTTTGCCAGGAAAAAATCAAACCGGGGATACTGAGTTGCACCATCTGGCTTTGACTTACACCGAATATTGCCGGGCCCATAATATCTTAGACTTCGATGACCTGCTAATCAGAACTCTTCAGGCAGCCCAATATTTGGCTACCAAAAGAGAAGTTGACTGGGATAAAATCCCCTCTATTGCCAATTTTTTAAGCCATTATCAACCGTGGCCTGGAATGGTGGATAATGGAGGTAACCTTCAACCTCACTTTCATCCATTTAAATGGATATTTGTTGATGAATACCAGGACATTAACTATCTCCAGCACCAGTTGCTGCTCACTTTTGTTCAACCAGGGATAAACCTGTGCGCCATTGGCGATCCGGATCAGGCTATCTATGGTTTTAGAGGAGCCGAACCATCCTATTTTAACACCTTTGCCAAAGATTTTATTGGTGCTGATATCCATTTTCTGCAGGCCAACTACCGTTCTACCAAAACCATTCTCAATGCCTCCGGCCAGGGGAAAAATATTTTTAACCAGCGCCAAAAAACGGTGGTTGTATGGTCAGGGGAAAAATAGCCGGGTTTCCAGGTATATAGGTGACATAGAAGCGCAGTTAAAAAAACTGGAAAAAACCACCTATGGGAAAAAAGCCGCCCCCAAACCGGTACAATTGAGCATGTTTGAAAATTTTATGGAGTAAGTGATGGGACAACAACCGAAAAATCCTTTTTTAACCGTGGATATAATAATTGAAATGGAAAAGCAAAAGGTGGTGCTGATTAAGAGGAAAAATGAACCGCACGGCTGGGCTCTACCGGGGGGATTTGTGGACTATGGCGAATCGGTTGAAAATGCCGCCCGCCGGGAAGCCCGGGAAGAAACCGGACTGGAAATCACTCTAATCCAGCAGTTTAATACTTATTCGGATCCCAATAGAGATCCCCGTTTCCATACAGTTAGCGTGGTGTTTTTGGCCCGGGCAGAGGGAATTCCCAAAGGGGGCGATGATGCTGCCGAAGCAAAATTATTTTCTCTGACCGACTTGCCCGGGAATTTATGCTTTGATCACCCAAAAATCCTGGAAGATTATAATAACTTTAAAAAAGAGAAAAAAACTTCCCGTATTTTAATCCCTGGTTGACAAAAAACAGCCAGAGTCCTGCCATATTTTAGTGAGCACTTGACAATCGGCAATAGATAGAATAGTTAATTTTTTTTACCTTTTATTATAAAAAATTGGGAGATTATTATGTCGAACCATAAAAATGAGCCAAGCGATTTTCCTCCTGTACCTGGTTACAAGTCATTTGTTCCAGAGAACCTGGACCAACTTAAAGATCTGTCAGGTGACCGATTCTGTGTAAAATTAAACGACATTGCCATCTGCCAAATTATGGATGATAAACGAATACAAGCCTGTTGGAAATGGTTCGGCAATTATGAAAAAGCGGCCCGGATGGCGGTTGCCCAGCGCAATTTCGGTCTGGTCCCTAAAGTGAACGAACACCCGAATAAGTATTTGGCTCTTTATGAACTCTCCAATCTTACCGCTAATATTCAAAGAAACATAATTTCCAGAGTAATCCTGAATAAAGAGCATCCTTTTACTGCCGATCTTCTATTTGAGCCCAGTGGACGGGAGCACTATTTGGTGATGTTGGACAACTCTCTGGAATTAGCCCAGGCTGTTGATGAATTGAATCGACAGTGGATGGAGGATGTGTTGTTCTCGCCAATAGGACAGAAAATCAGCCAATTGAAACTGACTGAACCTCAACGTCTGGAACAGCGGCTGCAACAACTTTACGATTGTTCTTTTTGGTATTCCATAATTGAGGGTGACCCAGATGATCTGCAATCATGGAAACTTGTCCCCTACCATATAGCCTTCAAATATGAAATCCAGGCCACACGGAGAGCTATCAGCCAGATGATTTTCCAACTGAGGGCTCTGGACGAAAAGGCTCTGGTGAAGAAAAACGGAAAAACGGAAAAAGAGGAAGATGGAACCAGGAAGGAGAAGCCAGAGATAAAGAATGAGCGCGAGGAGTATGTCCGCTATTATTACCTTTTGGATCAGGCTTATGGCTCTTCCAGTGAAGAAGACTGGGCAGCAGTAGACGAGGCTTGGGTTTGCCTGCAGGGCAGAGTGCTGCCGGTTCACGGTTTTGAAACCGGCTATTTTCATCCCCGCTGTATAGAACAGGAATACCGGCTGCTGATCAAAAACCAGGAGCAGGTGAAAGTCAACCAGAAATGTGAGCGGGTTAAAAGTTGGGTGCTTGATTTTGCCAAACAACATTACCAGGCGGATGAGAGTTACAAATATTATCAAAATCCTCTGACTAATACCGAGGCGGCCGCGTATAGCACTACAGTTTTCAGCGGTATCGCCCTGGCCCACCGGATAGGCGGTCAAAATGTGCCCAATCGTGAATTAATCAGGGCTAATGTGGGCGCTAAAATATCGATTGACCTATTATCCACCCATATTGCCAAAAAATCGATGGCCCAATTATGC
>CAZTWC010000124.1:0-9947 GCA_964617105.1 uncultured Myxococcia bacterium | reverse complement strand
AAAACCGGAAAACATCGTGGGATTGGGGCTGGGGATAGCCGCTCAATTGAAAGGTCCGGAAAAAATAATCCATGTGGCCCCCAATATGGGTTGGCAAGATGTAGATTTTTTAGCCCTGCTGCAAAAACAAATTCCCCTTAAGATTAATCTTTATAATGACCTCAATGCTATCACCTTTGGTGAATTCAAATGGGGAAAGGGGAAAGGCTACCAAGATATGCTGGCAGTATTTTGGGGTTCAGGGGTTGGTTCCGGCTTGATAATCAATGGCCAATGTTACAGCGGCCATAACCAACTGGCCGGTGAATTGGGACATATTATGGTCAAACCCCAGGGCCGGCCATGCGGATGCCAACGCCGAGGTTGCCTGGAAGCCTATGTCGGCGGAGTCAACATAGAATCCAGAGTAAGAGATATGATTGGTGCTGGCTATTCATCTATGCTGTCAGAGATGTGTAATGGCGATCCCCAGAGGAGCGGCACTGCTCTTTGTAGATGAATTAGTTCCTGTCCGAAACCCCCCTTCTGCTACGAAGTGAATTCCCGGACGGAAACGAATTAGGCACGAAACTAAAAATGGAAAAAAGATGCATCGCATACTGATTGTTGATAAAAGTATAGATCAAATCGAGTTGACCGACCATTTGCTGGGACTTGAAAATTATGAGATATTTTGGGCATTCAATGGGGTTGAAGCCATCTCCATGTTCGAAAAATACTCTCCCCATTTGGTACTGTTGGACCACAAGGTTGAGTCTATTAATGTCTTTGAACTATTAAAGTTTATCAAGAATTTTCATCCCAGCAGCCTGGTAATAATCCTAACCACTGGTACGGACGATATTACCGCTGTAAAACTAATGAAAGCCGGGGCCGATGATTACCTGACCAAGCCCTTTGAGATAGACCATTTTACTGAAGTAGTAAAGAAAAACCTGGCCCAATACTGCGAACTGTCGGCTGAAGAAGATATTTTTTCCAAGTTGATGAAACTGGATAGCCAGCCAGCCCAGGTTTTCGAAGAGTTGGATTTGTCAGATATTTTGGGTACCTGCCGCTCCATGGAGGATATTATCCACAAAATCAAAATGGTAGCTAAACTCCCGACCAGGGTTTTAATCCAGGGAGAAACCGGCACTGGTAAAGAGATAGTGGCCAAAGCCATCCACTTCCTCAGCGACCGGAAGCAGGAGGTATTTATCCCTTTAAACTGTGCTGCTTTGCCCGATAACTTGCTGGAAAGTGAACTTTTTGGATATGAAAAAGGTGCTTTCACCGATGCCAAAAAGGCCAGGGATGGCCTCTTTCAGGTGGCAAAAAATGGGAGCCTTTTTTTAGATGAAATAGGCGAAACTTCCTTTTTTATGCAGGCTAAATTGCTGCGGGTTTTACAGGAGGGGGAGGTCAGAAAAGTTGGAGGCAATGCCAGTATCAAGGTGAATACCAGGGTGGTGGCTGCCACCAACCGAATCCTGGAAGAGGAGGTGAAAAAAAATAAGTTCCGCGAGGATCTCTATTTCCGGTTGAATGTTGTCCTTCTGCAGATACCGGCCCTCAGGGAAAGAACAGAGGAGATCCCCCGCCTGGCCTCCTTTTTTCTCTACAAATATTCCCGAATCCATCGTAAATACTTTAATACCATTGAACCTGCTCTAAACGAATCTCTATGCAACTATCATTGGCCCGGCAATATTAGAGAGTTGGAAAACAATATTGAAAAAGGGATAATCTTTGGCCGGCCTCCGGTCTTGAAACTCCAGGATATGCCCTTTCTGCCTTCGGTTTCAAAAATTATCAACTCCGGTCAAAAAGCCAAAAACCATAAAAAACTGGCTTTGGACACCGATATCTCCATCCCCTTTTTCCAAGCCCGGGACAACTTTGAGCAGGAATACTTGAAAAAACTGCTACTCAAAACCAACAACAACCTTTTGGCAGCCTCCAAATTGGCCAAAATAGGCCGCACTACTCTTCGGGAAAAAGCCCGTAAGTACGGTTTGTTGGATTAGTTTTTATGGGATACCTGGACTGTCATATTCACCTGGTGGGCACCAATAACCGCACTCACCAATGCTATGTGTCCGACCGTCTAAAAAAAAGCCTGCTGTTTAAGTTTGCCCCCCTTTACTTGGGAATAAAGGGTATTCAGGAGATAGACAACCAGGGTGATGACCTTACCCTGGATACTCTTTTTGCCGATAAACTTGTGGAGCTTATAGACTCCAGCCAGAATTTAGATGGCGGAGTATTGCTGGCCATGGATGGCGTCTATGATATCAATGGCAAGATAGATTGGCAGCGCACCGATCTCTATGTATCCAATCAATACCTCTATAAAGTCTGCAACCGCCATCCTGGTCTCTATCCGGGGCCATCCATCAATCCGGCCCGGCGCGATTGGCAACCGGAGTTGGAAACCGCGGCAGAGAAAGGAGCCTTGCTGGTAAAATTGTTGCCCAATTCCATGGATATCGACCTCTCAAAAAAACAATTTAGCCCCTTCTTTCGCCAAATGGCAAAACTAAACTTGCCCCTGTTGAGCCATACCGGCTTTGAACATTCTATATGTCCAATTAACCAAAAATATGGTGACCCGGCCCGGCTCCGAAGGGCGCTAGATGAAGGAGTTACGGTAATTGCCGCTCATTGCGGCACTTCGGGCTTTGGACACCTTAAAGAGTATTTTCCGTTTTTTGTAAAGATGCTGGCCGCTTATCCAAATCTGTACGGTGATATCTCCGCCTTTAACTCCCTCTCCAGGACCTTGTACTTGAAAAAACTAGTTAACTCAAAAATCGCTAACCGCCTGATCTATGGATCAGATTTTCCGGTGCCGGTTTTTGCCGAAGCCTGTTTGGCGCGGCTGCCGCTAAAAGAGATTATAAAATTAAGAAAAATAACCAATTATTTTGATCGGGATGTGGCGATAAAAAAAGCCATGGGGGTTGAAGAGCAGGTTTTTCAGCGAAGCGCCGAGATGCTGTTACAATAATCACCGGCTAAAATATCTGACATTGTCAAATGATTTGAAATCGACGTCTTGGGTCCAGATGGTCGCATTATACATAATAGCAGTGGCATATATAATGCTGTCCGCCAAAGGCAACTTATAGTTAACGCCATAGTAAGCAGCATCGATGGACAATCTGCTGTCCAGTTCAATCACTTGCCCCTGTTCCATATGGGCAATTGCTTCCAGGGCCAGATTTTCATTTCGTTGACGCAAAATACATTTAAAAACTTCTGTCAAAGTAATGCTTGGCACCAATAATTGATCAATTTTGGTTATCGGTTCAGAAAATATTTCCGCATTACCATCTCCGGCAAAATAGGAAAGCCAGGCAGACGAATCGACAATATTCATAATCTATCTTTTTCTCTGGTTACTTCTGTATTGATACCTTTTAAAAATCCTTTCATTTTTTCAAGAGATTTTATCGGAATCAGTTCAATGCGATTACGGTAGACTAGCATTTTAATTTTCTGTCCGGAGATTATTCCCATAGATTCCCTGATTTGTTTGGGAATGACTATTTGATATTTTGGCGATACAGTAACGGTATTCATGGCCCTCCTCCATCGATATGCTATACGTATTACAATAGCACTATCGATAGTTTTTGTCAATCCATAATCGGCAGGATGGTGTATTCCCCCTCACAGGGCGCGCATCCGGTGACCATTATTTTCATATCTTCCAATACCACTGCCATAGAAGTTATGGTGGAAAATATAGGCCCATGCCGGCAGATGGTATTGTCGTTTCCGTGGAGTTGCCCCCCGTGATCTTTAAAAAAATCAAGTAGAAGGCTTATGGATATCTCTTTTTCTATCTCGGTGCAGGTGCAAATTAACTCCCGCAGCCTGGAGTGGCGCATTTCTGAAGATAGGTGTAACCTTTCTCCCCTTTGAATAGTGGAAAAGAAAGAGAATCGGGCATCGTGAGGTATATCCACTTCCATCATCTCAGGACAGAGAAAATGGTTGGTGCTTACCAACAAACCATCTTTGGGAAAACGTACAGCCTGAAGGCTTTGAGATTTCTCCAGGCAACAGGCATGACCCTGTTTATCCACCATGGTCAAAATCGCCGGACTGCAGTTATCAATCTTTTTAAAGAGTTCCACCACTTCCCCAGTGGTAACGCAATTCTGTAAAGCATGCTGCATAAGCAGGCTAGCCGGAAGGGACATCTTTAATTTTTTCGCAGAAAAACAACTGTTGCAGGAGATAGCCAAACCCTGCTGGTTAACCCCAAAATGGCAGCCAGCCATAGGCGCCTGTAAAACCTCCCAACTGCTAAATCCTACAGTGGGTATGCTATGGCGAACCAGGTTCATCTCCTGGCTAGTCAAAAAGTAATCAAAATTATTAAGTAAAACAGTTTTTCTCTCCCGATTTCTCTCGGGCAGCACCAGGGCGGTGGTGCAACCGCTGGCTCCTGGAGAAAATAACACCTGAAGGAGAAGAATATCCAAAACCATGGCCAGGTAAAAATCTCTCTCCCCAATGCCGGAGCCATGGGATAAACCTTTTATGCGCATAGCCTGGGCAGGCATATCCTTCAACACGATATCGCGAAGCATCTCTACAGAAAAACGCTTTAAAAGTTTGACTGTTATCCGGGTGGGTACCCATTCCGGCAACCCAAGATAACGGTTACAGTTCTGCTTTAAGACCGGCAGAAAGACCTTTTCTAAGATCTTTTTCAACTCCCGGCCCTGGCACTCCCCCATATCAAAGGGAATCCCCTTGCAATTCAATTGGATGGGATAAGACTTTACTTCCATTTACTGATCTTTTGCCGCTTTTTATGTTGATAATAAAAGGCGACAATCACCACCAGAAACAACAGCAATGCCGCCAAAGACCAAATCAAAATGCTGGTTGAAGAGGATATATCACTAGTTTGGCCGATTTTACCGCTATCTTCGGTCTTATATTGGGTCAACAAGTTATCTACCATGGCGATGGTAGCAGAAACCTGTTGGCGGGTTTTATTCAACTCCATGGTCTGGCTGGGCTCTCTCTCGCCAAAACGTTCCATCAGTTCCGCCATCCTGGAGAGAACCAGGCGATGCCGCTTGAGTCCTTCTCGATTAACGCCATCTTTAAAATATTCTGGAAACTTGCTCGAAAGGATATTCAAAACCTGTCCCTGGTCACTCACCACTTTCTCCAACATTGAGGTGGGCAATTCCACCTCCTCACCCTCCACATTGGTAGTCATTTTTATGCTGTTTATATCAGCCAAAGCCAGAAGATCACTTAAAACCTCTTCGCTGAAAGTCTGCATATTTTTCAATTGATTGTGCAGAACTGATAACTGTTTTTGCTGGTTATCTATCTGTCCATCTTTTTTCTTCATGGAGTCGGACAATTTAGACAGGCGGGCTTTCAATCCAGACACCCGATATTTGTAAGCCGAGACGATCATCTTCCCTAAATTTTGGTTAACTATTTTGATAGTACCAGAATCGCTCTTTAGGCGGTTATAAACTTTATCACAGTCTAAAAACTGCTCCCGGAGAGCAAATATTTTTTCCTGCAGATTTTCCAATTGCCAAAAACTTCTCAACAGCCGGTGGATCTGCCGGTATTGGCCAGATTTGCTCCGCTTCTTACCCCGAGCCGCCACCTTTTTCACCTTGGCCAGCTGCTTTTCCAACTCAGTTATCTCCTGTTCTGCGTCATCAGCACCCAGGCAGGGATCCAAATCAGCCGGTATCTGGTCTACCTCTTCGGGGGCTATCTGGCCCAAAAACCCCTTTACTTCCTGATAAAACCGGCAGCGGGTATCCTTGCCGGTTAGCAGCCGCTTGACAATAACCACTGCCCGCCTATCTTGGCCCTGCTCGTAGTATTGGCTGGCCTTCTCGAACATCAGCCGCTCCTCCTCGTCAGGACTACAGGCGTTGTAACACTCCTGCAGGCTGTTAAACTTGTTGGTGATGATGGCCTTTAAGTTACTTCGAGCCCGCTTGTCAGCAATAGTTTCAGTTTCTAGGTATAACTGCATCTCATCATACTTTTCATAAGCCCCCTGGCAATCCCCGGCATTCTCCATCAGGTTGGCTTGATCCAGCATGTCATCCAGGTCCATCACTTGTTGTATTTGACCCTGAACCGGCAGAATCGAGGTGATAAAGATAATAACAAAAACAGAATAGCTGATAAGATATTTCATAATAAATCCAATAAACTCATGTTCTTCTACGTCGAGGATGATTTTAGGTTCTGCAACATCCCTAAAGGGATCACTTTCAGCGTCCGCTGGCGGAAATGCATCCATTACCTAATTAAACAAAAAATCCGGAGGCGCTTCGCCAGCTAGGCGCCGGCTTAAAAATTACCGCAGTCGTATAAGTAATACGTCGAGGATAATTTTTAAGCCGGCAACAACGCTGGCGGAGATGCATCCGGATTTTTTAATCGGCCGGACACTTATCTTGATCCCAATTACCCTGACTATCGATAAATACCATCCGCCTCTGGCCCCGCTCTTGCCAATAAAACTTTACACAATTGCTGTTAAAACTCCCCTTGAACTTGGGGCGGCTGAATAGAACATCAGCTGAAAGCAAAGATAATTTGCTAAATTTTGCCTTATCTTCCTCTTCCGGAACAATTTTCCAGATTTTGGCCATGCCGTCACCAGTTACTAAAAAAGTGCCGTGCACCTTTATCACCCGCACCCGGGCCGGCATCTTCTCTTCCTGGCGGGCAATCTTTTTTAGGTCTATAGTTTCGCCGCTGTTTAAGGCTATTACAGTTTCATCAGAAAGCGGCACTATCTGTTGAGCCCGGTAGGTCTGGTTGATATAGAGCATATTGCTGCTGGTAGCGCACCCGCCTATAATAGCAACGGCGGTCCACAAAAAACACAAAATTATAATTTTAATTACCCGCAAGTCGATCATTATTAATCTCCATGATTTTGAACATTAAGGAGGTTCAGTTCCGCATCCGATTTTCGCAAATAGCGCGGATTAAACGTTTTGGGGTCATCAAATCGGTCATTATCAACATCTGCCAGAGCCAAAAGAATCATCTTTTCCGCCCTGGGAATTTGGGGTAAATCCAGGTCAAAAAGAATATTGCTTCTTCCCTTTAACTCCTCAAACCGGGGCAAATATTCGGTAAGACCGGTGCCCAGACAATAAACCGGTTGCATAAGACCTGTCAATTGGCTGAGCAATTTTTCAGGCGCCATGGCCATCTCCCCGGTCACCTGAGTTAAATCATCATTGTTTTTTTTATAAAGAGCAGTATAAACCTGCTTTTTCCTGGCGTCTAAAAGTGGACAAACCAAAAAGGCGCTGCTCTCTTTTGGTTCAGTAGTTATACTCGCAGGCGCATTCATGGCACAGGCAGCTAAAGAGGAGATCCCCTTAAATTTCACCCCCAGCCCATAGGCCAACGCCTTGGCCGCCGCCAACCCCACCCGTAATCCGGTAAAAGCCCCAGGTCCCCCACCCGATACCACCAGGTCAATATCCTTTAGTTCCATACCACTTTTTTGCAACATCTGGCCGATAGTCTCTACAATTCGGCTGGAGTGATTGCGGCCCGGTTGAGAGATGTGGGTGGCCAGCATCTGTCTGTCCCGGGAAAGAGCATAAGTGGCAAAGGGAGTGGAGGTGTCAAAGGCCAGTACGTTCATTGAAAATATCCAATTATATCGTTCCAATATCGCTTTATATCGTTGACAAAGGCAAACAGCATCAACAAAAACAGCAGAGTGATGCCAATGGTATTGGTGACCTGCCGGATCTTCATGCTGAGAGGTTTCCTTGTAACCACCTCAACCCCCAGAAGCAACAAATGCCCACCGTCTAATACTGGGATGGGAAAGAGGTTTAAAAGCCCTAAATTTATGCTTATCAGGGCCATGATCCACAAATATTGGCTCCACCCTTCCCTGGCCGCTTTACCGGCGATATCAAAAATCATAATAGGACCACCCAGGGATTTCAAAGGGATATCACCGCTTATCAGAAAGGATATAGCTTTGAGCATCACTTCCATTACCCTAAAAGCCTGGTTAAAAGACTTGGCCGCTGCCTCCAAAGGACCGAGTTTGACCTCAATCATCTCCCCGGGTAAAAAGGTAATCTTCCCCCGGGCACCAAAATTGTGTTCTTGATAGCGACGTCCGTATTTATCGTCCTTCTCTTTTTGAAGAATGCTAAACTGCTGGCTAAATAGTTGGCCGGCTCTCCTGAATTTTATTGCCGCCTGGTGGTTGCCATTTTTGGCCAGAATCTCCTCTACTGTCCACCAATATTGAATGGGCTGGCCATTTAGACTGATTAGCCGATCCCCTTTGAGCAATCCTTGCTGAGCAGCCAGGGTGCCCTTCTGAACAGTAAAAATATAGGGCGAAGAGCTCTCTATCCCTAAAACCGAAGCAAAATCAGGAGACCTATCTGCCTGGGCTGATAGATCGGGCGGTATAACCAAATCCAGGCTGATTATTGATTTCGAGTCCTCAACTTTGGCCGCATTTTTACGGATATCCTGTTGGTTTTGAGGGCTGTTTTTGGGAATCTGGCCTTTGGGCGGACTGCTCGCTCTTTCCACCTTAAAAGAGATTTTGTCATCTTTATTAGCGGCCAGCAAACTCTTCAGTATGAAAAAATCCTCAACCGGCTGGCCATTTATCTCTTTAACCAAATCAAAAGTACGCAATCCCGCCTGAAAGGCCAGGGAATTGGGGCTGGTGATTCCAATGCTGGCTGACAACCTGGCGTGACTAACACCTATTTTGCCCGATTTCTTATCCTGGCCGAAAACATTTTTTGCTTTTATGGTTTCAGGTTTCACCTTGATGGCCAGAATTTCATCCCCACGCTTGATTCTCAGGCTGATATCCTGGTCGTATGCTTTACCGATCTCTTCGGTTAACTGAGACCAGAGCTTCACCTCTTTTCCCTGAACCGCCATAATTTGATCGCCGGGCTGCAGTCCAGCCTTAAAAGCCGGTTTGCCCGGTATCACCACATTGATGTGCGTAGAAGGGTATTGCTGAATACCCCAAAAATAGAAAAAATAGATAATGATGGGCAAAATCAGGTTGAACATGGGGCCGGCTACCAGAATAATGGCTCGCCACCCCTTGGACTTGTCGGTAAAAGCCCGCCCCCGGTCCTTAGGATCTATCTCCTCATCAGGGTCCTCGCCCAGCATCTTCACATACCCTCCCAGAGGAAAGGCAGAGATACAGTATTCAGTTTCTCCCCGTTTGAAACCCACCAGTTTGGGACCAAATCCCAGAGAAAAACAATCCACCTTAATATCCGCAAGTTTGGCAAAGATAAAATGACCCAACTCATGAACGAATATCAAGACACCTAGTAGTATTATTGCATAGATTATAGTCATTCAGATAATATATACATCACCTGGTATTATGTCAAATTGTATTAAGAGCCGGAAGGATGGGGTGTCGACCACCCGGCCAATCACTTTGCCAATGGTTCATTCCAATTTCCCGATTTCCGCTAACAAATTATCATACCCAATCTGCCCCTGAACACCGCCCTTGATCACTCCGCTGCCATTGATTAGATAGGTTGTCGGCAATACTTTTACGCCAAAATCTTTAAATGCCTTATCATTTCCGAGAAAAACAGGAAAGTTAATCTTCTTTTGACCGAGATAATCTCTAATTTCGGTCAGCGAACTATCGCCGCTGATACCGACAACAACCAGATTATCCAGACCGGCCTGATTATGCAAACGGATAAGGTCGGGCATCTGCTGCCTGCACGATGAGCACCAGGTGGCGAAAAAATTTAGCACCACAACTTTGCCTTTAAAGTCCTCAAGCGACTGTTTTCCCACGCCATTTAACCTCAATAGGGAAAAAACAGGGGCAGGGGTACCCGCCTTCAGATGGGCTGAACCAAAACCGGATGAAAAGAACTGATTGAAAAAAGTATATA
>CAZTWC010000123.1:0-9976 GCA_964617105.1 uncultured Myxococcia bacterium | reverse complement strand
AGTTGATAACCGATATTGAAAATTTTTCCATCCTGGAAAAACTTGATACCATTGTGACCCAATTAAATAAATTCCAGCCCCACTTTTTACACGGATATCCTACCCATTTTGAATTACTGGCTTATGCCAAGATGGAGGGAAGCCTGAAAATAGATCCGGAGTTTATCTCCCTGGGCAGCGAACCATTAAGCCCCCGAACCAGGAAAATTATTGGTAATGCCTTTAAAAATGCCTTTATCAGTGAGTCTTATGGCACCAGCGAATGCCTGGTGTTGGCCAACCAGTGTTGTCATGGAAGATTGCACCTGAATTCAGATTTTTGCATAATCGAAGGGGTTGATGAGAACAATCGACCGGTTCCTTCGGGACAGCCCTCTCATAAAATTTTAATCACCAATCTGCTAAATTATATACAACCGATTATCCGGTATGAATTAACCGATTCAGTTACTTTTACCGGGGAAAAATGCGGTTGCGGAATCCAATTGCCAGTGATCCAGGTGCATGGCCGCACCGATGACATCTTTTATTTGCATGATCAACAGGGGAAATATCATACCTATCCTCCTATTGCTTTTGAAGTGCTTTTTTTAGAAATTGAAGGTCTAAAGCAATATCAATTGATCCACGAATCACAAAATCGGTTGAGAATTCTTTTTGTCAGCAGTTTTCCCTCCCACAGTGGCAAGACCGCCCGCGAAATAAAGAAACGATTTTATAACTACCTGGAAGGGCAAAACCTGCTGGACCAGATTACGCTAATCATTGAGGAGGTAAAAGCCATTAGCCGGCCAGCCAATTCTCAAAAAATCAGGCAGATTTTGAGCCTGGTGTCGCCACCGGACAGACGGGTAGGGCACTAACTGCCCAATTGCATATCATCAAAAGGTAAGGGGAAAACTGAGGGGATGAGATGACCGGAAAATTTATTGTTTTGGAAGGGATAGACGGTTCTGGCACCACTACTCAGGCAAAAAGAATTAGCCAATATCTGGAAAAATCTGGATTATCTTGCCTGTTGACTGCTGAACCCACCGAAGGTCCCATTGGAAACACCATTCGAGGCTATTTATCAGGCCAGCACTATTTGCCGGAAGGGGAAAAGGGCACAGAAATCATAGCCATGCTTTTTGCAGCCGACCGCCTGGAGCATCTGGATGCAACTATTATTCCGGCATTGGAACAGGGGAAGTGGGTAATATCCGATCGGTATGTGGCTTCATCCATGGCCTATCAGGGGGGAGATGGGGTCAGCAAACTCTATAGCCTGGTGCAGCGATTAAATGCCAGAGCCTTGAGGTTTATGCCAGATCTGACTATTTTTCTTACCCTGGATGCTAAAACAGCCGGCCATAGAGTGAAATCGAGAAAAGAGCAGTTGGAGATATACGAAAAACTGGAGTTTCAAAATAAATTAGATAAACAATACCGCCAAGTTTTTATTCAGGAAAAGATAGAGAATCTTTGTATAGTAGAAGGGCAGGATGATATCGATTTTATATTTGGGGAGATAAAGAAACAGTTAAAATTACTTATGTAAAGCGGGCAGAGTGGTGGTGTAATTTTTTACCAGAGTAATTTGGTTCCCTTTTTGGTTGAAGTAAACATCATCCATGTGGAGTCTGGTTAGAAGGATACCGCGACCGTGTTCCAGCAGCAGATTTTCCGGCACGGTTGGATCGGGCAGGTTGGTATGGTCGAAGCCTGGTCCCTGATCGTTAATTTCTATCTCCGCCCGGTCTTCCAATTGTCTTAAAACAATGGAAACCTTTCGATTGCGTAATTCCGGATTTTCTAATTTTTTGGTGATAATATCTTCTACGGTCCCTTTTTTTTCGTAGATATCCGACTCTTCCTGGTAATCGATCTCCAGGTTTCCATGTTTCATCGCGTTGTGGATGATTTCGTAAAGAGACAACTTAATAGAAAGGAGGTCGTTTTCGGTAAACACTTTTCGGCGGCTTAATTTTGTTAGAATAAAAGCGTTTATTTTGCCGATGGTTTCAAAATTGGTTGGTAGTATAAATTCGCTGGTTTCTCGTTGTAAAAAGTTAGACTCAAAATCTGTTTCCGATAAGAACTCTTTTTGAGCGTTGAAGAAACGCTCTATGGTATGTAGTATCTGTTCTATTTCAAAGGGTTTGCTGATTATATTGGCTACTCCCAGCCGGAATGCCTTGATAATCTCCTGGGCATCCTCTAAACCAGTAACAAACATTATTGGTATTTGCTCGGTAGAATTATGGATCTCCTCCAATAGTTCCAGACCGTTCATATAGGGCATATTGACATCGCTGAGGATTAAGTCTATTTTATGCTGGTTGACTAGTTCCAGGGCTTGTTTACCATTAGATGCAGTGGTTACCTGGTATCCATCACGTCTTACCAGGTTACCAAGCATGGTCACGTAAACATCTTCATCGTCAACTACTAAAATATGCTTTTTGCTTTTATCCGTACTCATATCGCATCCAAATAGTTGGGGGTGATTCTGAATAAAATTTGGGAAAATTTATTTGCTGAACAGGCTTTAATTGCTAATATGCTGTTCTGCCTTGGACACAGAATCAAACAGTTTAAAAACCACATCCAGTTTGGTTACTCTAAATATATCTTTGATGGTGCTGTTGGAGTTGGCAATAAACAGGTTACCACCTTTCTGCTTCATCTTCTTGTAACCAACTATCAAGGTGGCGATGCCGGTACTGTCAGCAAAAGTGATATCTTTCAGGTCCACAATTACGGTATTTCTATCATCACCATCCAGGGCGTCCCATACTTTTTTAACCTGGCGGGCGTTATCGACTCCGGTTAGAACACCATTTAATTTGACAATTGTATATCCACCTTTGTCAATGGTTTCAATTTCCATAGTAGCCATACCTTATTAATTAAGGGTTAATAGATGAAATATACAACCATATTTAGGTTGACATTGCAAGCTTTAAGAATGAAAAGAATTCCCGGGATTTCAATAAAGGGTTGAATACTAATTTTAATAGTTGGGTTCATGGGCATCAAATCGGGTAAATTGGCTGAAAAAATTCAACTTGATGGTACCGGTTTGGCCGTTACGGTTTTTCTGAATAATAACTTCTGAAGTGGTGCTTTGCGCATCATTTTCTTTTTTTTCTTTGTCAAAGTAATCGTCACGGTGAAGAAAGATCACCATATCTGCATCTTGCTCAATAGCTCCTGAATCACGTAGATCTGACAGCATGGGTCGCTTATCTTTCCCCCTTTCAATGGGCTTTCTGCTTAATTGCGATAGAACCAGCAAGGGGACTTTTAGTTCATTTGCCAATAATTTCAAGGCGCGTGAGATAGTGGCAACTTCTCTTTGAAAATTCTCAAACTTTTTTGACTGTCCGGTGGGAGAAATACCATATTCCATTAACTGCAGATAATCAATAACAATTAAACCCACATTATTATGCTTTGCCAACAGTTGTCTGGCGTTACCCATTAAAGTCATCAAAGATTTACTCGAGTCATCAATGTGGATGGGAAGTTGTCCCATCTTGTGGGCGTATTTGACTAATTTGGAGGATTCTTTGGCAGTTTGTTCTCCTCTTCTGAATTTACCGATATTCACCCTGGCCTCTGATGCCCATAATCTTAAACCTAATTCTTCGGCCGACATTTCCAGGGAGAATACCCCGACACCAATCCCTCGATTGGCCACATTGGCAGCAATATTTAAGGCAAGGGTGGTCTTACCCACAGAAGTAAGAGCCGCCAGGATAATCAGGGTCGATTTTTGAAACCCGCCACTCAGCAGATTATCCAGGTCTTTATATCCTGTTTCCAGGCCGGCCAAAGATGCGTCACCTTTTAGTAGTTTATCGATATACTCTCTGTTTTTTTTAATAACCTGGTTCAATGGAACCATGCTTTTTTGGCTTTTTTCTTTAGTGACTTCAAAAACAAGTTGCTGTGACTGGTTGATACAATCTTCAAAATCTATGGTTTGATTACAACTGATAGAAGATATATCATGACCTACACTATTTAACTCGCGGCGAATATATTTTTCCCGGATTATCTCGGCATGAAAATTGACGTTGGGCTCAGAGGCAACCACGTCATCGGTAAGAGAATTGAGAAAAGCGATACCGCCCAGTTTTTCCAGGCAGTCCAGTTTTTTTAACTTGTCGGAAAGGCTGATTATATCTATAGGTTGGTGGTCCGCCGCCAGATCATAGATGGCCCTGAAAATAATTTGATAATTTTCCAGGTAGAAAAAATCGGGTTTATTTAGGGTTTGGCTGACACTGGAAAAGAGGGATTGGTCTAGAAGAATCCCTCCCAAGACAGATTTTTCAGCCTCTAAATTATAGGGTAGAATCTTGGTGGCGTCCATCTTCGTTGGTTCCTTCATCTACACCTTCTACATTTTCTTCCGTACTTTTTTTCGGTTCCATCTCCTCTGGATCTCTTGAATCAGGTACCACATATAACTTGATTTTGGTGCTTACTTCGGCATGGATTTTGACATCCACATTGAAAATACCAATCTCTTTGATGGGCTTCTCAAGTATGATATCGCGACGGGAAATTTCTTTAATTCCTTCGCTATGGATGATTTTTTCAATATCCTGGGCAGTTACCGAACCGTATAGTTTGTTCTGCTCACCTACTTTACAGGCAATAGTAAAGGAAGTTGAGACCAGTTTGTCTTTTAAAGACTGGGCCTCTTTTCTCTGCTGAGCCTTTTTTAATTCCACCAACCTTTTTTGGTGCTCAAACCGTTTTAGGTTTTTTTTGTCGGCTGAAATAGCAAACTGTTTGGGTAATAAAAAATTTCTACCGTACCCATTGGCCACGGTGGTAATATCTCCGATTTTACCCAGGTTAGGAACATCTTCTATTAAAATAACTTTCATTTCCGCTCCTTTTACAACTGGTGAACTGCAGTATAGGGGATAAAAGCGATCTCCCTTGCTCTTTTTATGGCAATAGTAAGTTTTCTCTGGTGCTTGGCGCAATTGCCAGAAATTCTCCTGGGGATTATTTTGCCCCGTTCGGTAATAAAATGTCTGAGAATAGATACATTTTTATAGTCGATGGATAATTTTTCATCAGCACAAAAACGGCAAATCTTTTTACGATGATAGACCTTATTTCGCATTATTTAAACCTCCTGATAATTTAGCCGGCGTTAATCTCCAGTTTTGTTAGTTTGGATTGCCAGGCGCATTGTTTATTCGAAACCTTCACCAGAGTCTTCCCGCCGGGGAACAAAAATGTTCTCTTCAATGTCACTGGGATCGTCGGGATTGACTCTATCTTTTATGATTATAGTCATATGTTTCATAACCTGGTCAAAGTTTTTTAAATCTTCGGCTAAAAGTCTGGTGAGCGGGCCTTCGCCCAAGTAGACATAGTGGAGGTAATGGGCTAGTGTTTGTTTTTTAACCTGGTAGGCCAGTTTTCTTTTGCCTAACTTGTTGACGGTGATCATTTTGCCATGGTTTTTTTCCACAATGCTGGTGACGCGGTCCTGCATTTTCTGCAAACTATCGTCATTAAGATCGGGCTTGTAGATAACTATGGTTTCGTATTGTCGTAAATAATTTATCATGATTTATCCTTTCGGGCTTTTAGCCCCCGTCTACTGCATTGCAGACAGGGGCAAGGAATATAAAGTTCTATTTGATTAGCGGTGCGATAACTACAGCCACCACTGACATTAACTTGATTAGAATATTAAGGGAGGGACCAGCGGTATCTTTGAAAGGATCGCCCACGGTATCGCCGATAACAGCGGCTTTGTGTGCATCAGATCCCTTACCGCCATGAGCGCCTTCTTCAATATATTTCTTGGCGTTATCCCAGGCACCACCAGCGTTGGCCATAAAAATTGCCATGAGAACACCACTAACGGTTACACCGGCCAGCAATCCACCCAGGGCGTCTTTATCAACAAAACCAACCACTACCGGTACGGATATTGCCATCAACCCCGGAAGCACCATCTGTTTGATGGCCGAAGTGGTGGAAATTTCTACACAGGTGGCGTATTCTGCTGTGGCTTTGCCTTCCATCAGGCCGGGGATTTCTCTAAATTGGCGGCGTACTTCTTCGATCATGGCATTGGCAGCCTTGCCCACAGCCTCCATGGCCATGGAGGAGAAGAGGAAAGGTAGCATGGCGCCTAATAGCACTCCAGCCATAATAACCGGTTGGGTGATATCCAATTCGGTGATGCCAACTTTGGTTTTGTAAGCAGCAAACAGTGACAACGCGGTCAAAGCAGCGGAGCCGATAGCGAAACCTTTACCAATGGCGGCAGTGGTATTACCAACGGCATCCAGTTTGTCAGTTCTGCCCCGTACTTCGGGGGGTAATTCACTCATCTCGGCAATACCGCCGGCATTGTCGGCCACCGGACCGTAGGCGTCAACCGCCAACTGGATCCCAGTGGTTGAGAGCATACCCAGAGCAGAAATGGCTATTCCGTAGAGACCGGCAAAGTTGTAAGCCACTACAATGGCCGCAGCGATAAAAATCAAGGGTAAAGCAGTGGATCTCATGCCAACTGCCAGGCCTTGAATGATGTTGGTTGCAGCACCGGTATTGGAGGCTTCGGCGATATTCTGTACCGGGGGACGGTCCTTGGAGCAGAAATACTCAGTGGTTACTCCCACCAGGATACCGGCAATTAAGCCGGCGATGGTGGCCATAAAAACACCATTGCCAGTATATTCTGCATACACACCTTCGTAACCAATCTTTCCCGGTATGATAGCCTGGATAACAAAGTAGGCAAACACCAGCATCAGGGCGCCGGCGGCAAAAGTGCCAATATTCAGAGCATTTTGGGGATTTCCACCCTCTTTGGTTTTAACAAAAAAAGTGGCAATAATGGAAACGATAATTCCGGTACCAGCCAGTAAAAGAGGTAAAATTACTGCATTGATATTGCCTGAGGCCCAGCCCAGGATCATGGAGCCGATGATGGCACCCACATAAGATTCAAACAGGTCAGCGCCCATACCGGCCACGTCACCCACATTGTCACCCACGTTATCAGCGATAACCGCCGGGTTGCGGGGGTCATCTTCCGGGATACCGGCTTCCACTTTACCCACCAGGTCAGCGCCCACATCTGCGGCCTTGGTGTATATTCCACCGCCCACTCTGGCGAACAAGGCGATAGATGAAGCCCCCAGGGAGAAACCAGCCACCACGGATAAGACTTTGTCCATGTCGCTCCACATATTGGTGTAAACCAACATCAGGGTGCCGATTCCCAGCACGCCCAGTCCTACCACGGCCATTCCCATGACGGCGCCGCCGTTGAAGGCGATGAGCAGGGCCTCATTGAGGCTGGTCCGGGCAGCGTTGGTGGTGCGCACGTTGGCATCGGTAGCCACATGCATGCCAAAAAAACCGGCCATGCCGGAACAGACAGCACCAAAAATAAAAGAGATGGCAATCATCCAGGAACTGTCTGCTTTACCATGGTTAGCGACGGCCAAAAGAACCGCTACCACTACCACGAAAATGGCCAAAACAGAATATTCTTTCTGCAAAAAGGCCATGGCGCCCTCTTTAATATAGCCAGCGATCTCTTTCATGCGGTCAGTACCCATTTCCTGGTTTTTAACCCAGACAGCCTTTATGACCGCAAAAAACAGGGCCAGAGCCCCGACACCCAGAACTAAATAAAAGTAATTTTGCATCTCTTTTTTTCCTCCTGTTTGAATGTTCTAATTTATGATGACTATTAACTTAACCTATTATATTTATTCATTGTGGCTTCTATATCATTATTAAAATAGAAGTCTATGGCTTCAATTAAGGAAGGGATTATGGTTTCTACTACCTTCTCTTCGCTGGAATCAAAATCGCACAATACGTAGTTGCTGATAGATTCCCTTTTATCCTCTAACTGGGACTCGGTAGACTGATTTACCTGAGCAGGACGGCCGATTCCGAATCGAAGCCGATTGAACTGAAAACTGTCAATGTAATCGGCAATAGATTCCAAACCTCTATGTCCTCCAACGCCGCCACCTTTTTTAAATTTTATTCTGGCGGTGGTCAGGTCTAGATCATCGTGTATAATCAATATATCTTCCGGCAATAGTTTATAAAAATTTGCCGCTTGCTCAACCGCTTTTCCGCTCAAATTCATAAAAGTTTGCGGCTTGAAAAAGATAGTTTCCTTTTCTGACCAGAGGAATATTTTGCCATTAAACTTGTTTTTCCAAGATATTTTTTTGCCGGCCCCTTTGCCAATCAAATATTGGTCAATAATGTTAAAACCGATATTATGGCGGTTTAGTTGATATTTTTTTCCAGGATTTCCCAAACCGACGATCAGTCTTTTCATAATCTGCCAACTTAACAAATTTATTCCTCGGTAGCCTCCTCTTCTTCCACTTCCACTTCCGTTTCCTCTTCTTCCACTTCCACTTCCTCTTCTTCCACGTCCGGCGCTATAATAGAAGCAATGGAATAATCGCCGGTATAGATGGGAATTATGCCATCAGGCAAGGTCAAATCAGACACATGCATGGTGTCTCCAAGTTCCATTTCACTAATATCTACCTGAATGTTAGGATGGATATTCTCGGGCAGAGCCTCAATCATAATGCTGCGCCGGGTCTGCTGCAATATGCCTCCCATCTTAACCCCTTCGGGTTTACCGTTTAGAATTAGAGGTAATTTGATTTTGATCTTCTCATTCTTTTCGATCTCCAGAAAATCCAGGTGCAGCATATTGTCAACCAAAGGATGGTGCTGGGTACCCTTGATAATTACTCTTTTTTGCGGAAGATCATATTCAGACAAATCAAGATTGATAATACTGTTGAGTTTCATGGTTGACCGCAGTATTTTATCAATGTCGCTATAGGCTAATTCCAACATCAGGTTCTCTTTTCCCTGGCGGTAACAGATAGCCGGGACGAATCCTTTGGCCCGCAATTTTTTCGCGTATGATTTTCCGGTACTTTTTCTGATGAAAGGTTTGATATTGATCTGTTCCATTTAATCTCTCCCTATCCTACCTGAAGTGAGCGAAAATTATGGGAGTCCTCATAAAATCGCTCACTTTAGGTGAACACAATTTAGATGGCTGGGGCGGCAGGACTCGAACCCGCGATGCAGGGACCAAAACCCTGTGTCTTACCACTTGACGACGCCCCAGCAATTTTAACAATTTTCGTCCAATACTGTTTATCGGTGGCGGTAAACTGGGCTAATTGCCGCCGGGCGGTTTCCTGGGAATCAAATATGCCAAAAACCGCAGAACCGCTGCCGCTCATAAGCGCTTTTAAAGCGCCTCCCTGGGTTAACTTGTCTTTGATTTCCACAAGTTCCGGGTATTTAGGCAGACAAACGGTTTCTAAATCATTGCCATAAAGGCAATAATCATTTATAGAGCGTAAAAGTCTTAGCTGAGATTTGTTATCATTTCCAGTTGATTTTGTCAACTCTAAATTTCTGTATGCCTTATATACCTGGACAGTTGATATAGAAAAATTTGGTTTGACCAATAAGAGGGTTAAATGGGTCAGTTTCTCCCAATCATCCAGAAGTTCGATTTTTTCACCGACTCCAGTGACCATTGCCGGCTGGCCATGGAGGAAAAAGGGGACATCTGCGCCGATGGAAGCGGCCAAATGCTCAAGTTTATCAGCGGCCAGTGGATTTCCAAATATTTCCTGCAGGGCAGCCAAGGTAAAGGCTGCGTCCGATGAACCTCCGCCCAGGCCCGCTCCCAGGGGGATATTTTTAAACAGGGTGATTTTCAGGCCCGATTTAATAGCGGTTTGCTGAAGGAACTTTTCTGCCGCTTTTTCACATATATTTCCCTGGTTTATTTGGCGGTAACCGGGACAATCGATGGTAACCCCTTTTTCAGCCTTTTCCACGATCAGGATGTCGTATAAGTTAACGGGCGTCATCAGGCTGGACAGCAGGTGATAGCCATCTTCACGCCGTCCGGTGATGTGTAGGAACA
>CAZTWC010000122.1:564-10000 GCA_964617105.1 uncultured Myxococcia bacterium | reverse complement strand
ATTAGCGGTATAACCCCTGGAGATTATCTTTTGAGTATCGAGAGGAAAAACTTTATTGCCATTAGAGAAAAATTGCCGCTGGGAATAGGTGAAGATCTCGATATTGGTAAAAAAAGTCTCCGCTATAAAACCGGTTCTTTAAAAGGTTTTGTCCTGCTGGAAGATGAAGATGGATTTCCTGAGATAGATAATAGCGGTGTGCGTATAACTTTTATTAGAACGGTGAATGCTGCCAGCAATTCTTTAACTGCAGCCCTGGTATCTGACTCCTCCTCCTGCACACCGGAGAGCAAAACTGAAAGTCAAAAACAGTTTTCCACCACCAACAATCCCGATGGCTCCTTTTCCATGCCCAATTTGCCAACCGGAAAATATGAGGTGGAGTTGGTTAAAAACTCTTTTGCTCCTAATAAGAGCAACAAACAACAGGTTGATATCCAGGAGGGTGCTCCGGTGACCCTTACCGATCTCAAAATGAAAAAAGTTACCGGTGTGGTGGAGTTTGCCCGGCGGGATGAGGACCAGAGCTTAAAAAGAATAGAGGTTACCTCTACCCGGAAGGTAGTGCTTTTGCTCCACTCGTTTGGTAATCCGGTAAAAGATGTGGTAATTCGGGAGCAGCAATTTGAAAAGGAAGACCAAATCAATGATGATGAATGGATCCCCTATCAGGCTGATGTTGATTATGAAATAAAGTCGGAGGGCGACGGAAAAAAATTGGTATATGTCCTCTATAGAGGCTTTGCCTGTCAAAAAAGTAAAATATTTGTGGCCTCGATTATTTTAGACACTATTAAACCTCAAATTACTAGCCTCGGCGAGAGGAATAACCGGGAAGCTATAAACGATAAACAGGGGAGGGTGAACCTGGAGATAGAGGCTGAAGATAACCTGAATATGCTAAACCAGATTTTTATTAGTGAAGATGAGAAGTTTACCAATGCCATTGGCCGCGATTTTGATCTCAATCAGACCTGGTATTTAAACAAAGATAAATCTGGCAAAAAAATTAGTGAAGATAAAAAAAACATCTATGTCAAAGTATCTGATCTCGCTGGCAATATGTCGGAGATAGCGAGTCTGGAAATAGAATACGATATTACTCCGCCTACCTTTAAACCGGGATTTCCTAAAGTGGTTGGAGGCAAAATAGAGGTGAGAACCAGGGATATTGAGATTGAACTTGGCGCGCTTAAGGCAGATTTTTTTGCGGTGGGAGATGGGGACCTGTCATGTGATTCTTTAAAATCAAACGCTCTTCCAGAGAGTGGTAAAACCCGCCATATCTTGCCAAAAGTGGATGGGGACAAAGAACTTACGGTTTGCATTTATGATCGGGCCGGCAATTTACATGGGGCAAAACTAAACCTGAAATTGGATCAAACTTCTCCCCAGCCGGATGTGATTAAGCCGGTAGAATTGGTAGATAGCCAGGGTAAACCCTTTGCTAAAAATATTGTTGCCAAAAGCCAACTCTATCTGCTTTTGCGGGCTTCTGGGGCAGATTTTTACGATATTGCCGAAGATTTTAACTTTAAGAATAATTTACAAAGCAATAAATACGGCCAAAATCCCTTAAAAGTAGACTATAAATTATCTTCCGATAAACAGGGTGTCTATAATCTCTTTGTTCGCTATCGCGATCAGGCCGGTAATATGTCGGCAGTATCTGACTTGTCACTTTTTTTGGGCACTCCAGATGCCAAACCCACCATGCTAATCGATGGTAGCAACATTTTTTGCCGGGATGAGCGCGGTATTGTCAATCTAAGTATTTTTGTGGGCGATAATTTTGGCGCCCATCTAATGACTATCTCTGAAAACCAGGATGACCTCCAAAAACCTCCTTATAACTTTCAAACCTTTAAGACCAATTTCAAATATATGCTCCAGGGAATTCAGGGTAAAAAGACTATTTATGCCAGATTAAAGAGTGTTTCGGGAAATATTACCGATATTTTTAGCGCCAGTATCGAGTGGGATGCTAAAATTTCGAAAGGCTCTTGTGTTGTGAACAAAGGGGTAAAATATACCAGAGATTCGGCGGTAAAAGTGAAAGTTGTTGGTGATGCAGATTTGAGCCTGGTGCGTATTGGCGAGACTCTGCCAATGGATTCATTGCCCTGGCAAAGTTTTGATCCTACAAAACCGGAGACCGATTTTCGCCTTAGCCCTCAAGATGGAAAAAAGAGTATCTTTGTATCTTTTAAAGATAAGGCTGGCAACCAAATAGAGAAAGGTGCGGAGTGCAGCATTGTTCTGGACCGGGAGAAACCTTCTTCGCTGAGTTTGCGTATCAATGGGGGGGCTATCAAAACCAATCAACGAGAGGTTTCGGTTTTTGCCACGGCAGAGGATAATATAGGTATAGATAAACTCTTAGTTGATAGTGATAACACTTTTAAAGATCCAATAGAGATCAAGATGGCCCAGTCGCACACTGTTACTTTACCCGATAAAAAAGGGGTAAAGCAGTTGTTTTTAAAAGCCATTGATTTTGCCGGCAACGATGCTGTAACCTCTGCTAAAATTGAATTTGACCCAACTTATGTGCCTATTGCCAAAGTGGTGATCGAAGAGGGGCGTTATGTGCAGTCCAACCAGGTTACCTTGCTTATCAATTTGCCTCCTGGCGCCCAAAAACTAACTATTCGGGGCGATTTGCTGGACAATACGCCGCTGCAATTAGCAGCCGTAACCCGTAAAGAGGTTACCCTCTCCAATACAGAAGGGCTAAAAACGCTTACCATAAATTTTTTTGATGGCACAGATAAACTGATAGAATCGGTGGGGGTAAAAACTGTTGTTGATTTAAAAGATCCGGTAATTGTTCAGGCTTTAGTTCACGGCAAACTGGCTGATGGCTCCCCCTCTACCACCAGCACCACCAGCCCAAAGGTTATGATTGAGATCAAGGCCAACGATAAGATTGGCAGCGGCATTGCCTCTTATCAAATAGCCAAGGATATGTCTTTTGTAGATTCAACCTCTCAACCCTGGATTGATGATTCCCAATTTGCCTATAACCTTCCAAGCCCCGGGACCGACGGCAGCAAACTATTTTTTGTCCGGGTGATAGATCGTTCCGGCCGCTTTTCTGCACCTTTTTTCTTGACCATAACCTTGGATCAAACCGCACCCAAGATGATTTGGGATCCAAAAACCCGAGTAACGCCAGGTGAACGGGGTCTCAAAGTGGCCCTGTTTTTTAGTGGCGGCACTTCTGATATTGCGGGATTTCTATTCCAGGGCGGCAGTGAATCACCTTTTGAGGACAGAGTAAAAACTCTTTTGTCTTCAGGCGTTCTATCTACAGATCCCTCCGGTGTTCAGGTGTTTGAACTGTTTTTGCAAGCCCCCTGGATTAAACCTGGAAAACTCACCCGCCTGACCGCCAGAGCCTTTGACCAGGTCAATAATCTATCTGCTCCAAGTCCGGTGTTTTTTGGAGTGCCTGCTGATATTGATGAAGATGGAGACGGAATTCGTTTCTCTTTGGATAATTGTCCCACCATAGCCAATGCTAATCAGGAAGATAAAAATGGCAACAAAATCGGTGATGACTGTGAAAATATTTGTGACCCTGGTTATCACGAAGAGGACAAAGGTTGTGTTAGCAATATCCAATCTTGCCCAATCATTAATGGTAAAGGCAAAAAAGTTTGGAGTGATAAGAACGAAGCCTATGGTCCCTGCCAGATAGAGAGTTGTGACCAATATTTTCATGTTTCCAGTGATCAATGCCAATCTGACCTTAAACTCTGCCATTCTGGCCAGGGCTATCAAACCTGGAATGAAAATGACTGGGATCCCTGTATTACCTGTGATGATGATCAGCATGTGGAGGTCACACAATCTCAAATGAGTTGTGTAAACAATCACACCATTTGTCAGGTGGCAAATGGTGTGGGCAAACGAATTTGGGACAGCCAAACATCAACCTGGTCCGACTGTATTACCGAACGGTGCAACCAGGGATTTCACCTGGAAGCCAACCAGAGTGGAGTGCAACAATCTTGTGTTAGCGATACTAATTTTTGCTCTATTGAAAATGGCCAGGGAATCGCTTTATGGGACAGTGGAAAAGAGCATTATGGCCAGTGCAAAGTTCAATTCTGTAACCGCGGATTTCATCTGGAATTTGGCCGTTGCCAGCCATCTGTCCGCATCTGCTACAAGAATAAAGGTTTTCAGACCTGGGATGATGCAGCCTCTTCCTGGAGCAAATGTCAACTCTGCTCAGAAACTCAACACATTGGGCAGGTTAGCAAACGCTGTGAAGACAACGAGCAAAGTTGTGATATGGAGTTTGGGACCGGGCAAAAAACTTGGGATAGCCAGGCTAATGCCTGGAGCGAATGTGAAATAGAAACCTGTATTGCTGATTATCATGTCGAAAATAACCATTGTGTAAGTAATAGCAGGGAATGCCACATTATCTATGGTGTTGGGAAGCAATCCTGGAGTAATGACCAATGGTCTGAGTGCCAATTGGTTTCTTGCCTGGAAAGTAATTCTTTTTACCCATTTATTCAACAAGATGGACACTGTAAAACTTCGGTTCGCGCCTGTCCTGATGAACCACGAAATTTGCAATTTTATGAAAACAAAAAATGGCAAGAATGTGTCGGTCCATCCTGGAAATCTGTTTCTGCCGGACATAACCATGTTTGTGCCCTCAATTCAATGGATGGTAAATGGTGGTGTATGGGCGGAAATGACTATGGACAACTGGGGATGGGCAACACCGATAGGTATTATTGGCTTAGCACTACTGCCAAAGAGCCGGCGATAAATATTGGCGCCGGCTTTTACCACTCCTGTATCCTAAACAATGATGGTTCACTCTATTGTACTGGTAACAACAGTTATGGACAATTGGGAGTTGGGCAGGTGAGTGACCAGAGCATCTTTACTCCTCTGGCACAAACCGGCTGGCTGTCGGTAGAGGCAGGCGGTGGCATCACTTGCGCCATTAAAGCGGATCAGACTCTTTGGTGCTGGGGTAATAACGATATGGGGCAATTGGGCCTGAATGACTATCGTCTTCGGGATAAGCCGGCCCAGGTTGGCACCGCCAAATGGAAAAAAGTGGCTCCCGGCTCATATTACACCTGCGGCATCCAAAATGATGGCTCGCTCTGGTGCTGGGGCTACAGCAGTGCTGGGGCGCTAGGCTTGGCAGCCACAATCGAGACTAAAGTTCCCAAAAAAGTGGGGGCTGGCCCCTATAAAGATTTGGATGTGGGAGATAATCACAGTTGCGCTATTAAAGAATCTGGCCAACTTTTCTGCTGGGGCAGTGGCGGTTATGGGCAAATTGGTTTTGGTGTTGAAGTTGATAAAGATATACCCACCCTATTGTTAGATGATAAAAAATGGTTGGCTATCAGTTTGGGTGAATTTCATAGTTGCGGCATCCAGGAGGATAACTCTCTCTGGTGCTGGGGCGAAAATGGCGCCGGACAGTTAGGTGATAACACCCAGGAACACCGGCCTCAACCCCAGAAGATTGGTGAATTAACCTGGCAGTCCATCTCGGCAGGCAGCAATTTTACCTGCGGGATCAGTATGCCGGAAAAAGGGCTCTACTGTTGGGGAACCGAACTGCAAGTTGGTGATATTAAAACCAATCACTATATTGGTTATGCACCGGCTTTAACCGGCTGGGGCTCTACTTATGCCAAAATTCCTGCCGGAATGTTCAATATGGGTTCATCTTTCGAATCTGTCTCTCAACCAGAGATTGAAAAACCGCAACATCAAGTTTTAATCACCCGCAGTTTTTTTACCTCCAGATATGAAGTAACCAATAGACTTTGGAGTTGGGCTTTTGGGCACTACAGTGAGGAAGGTAACCAGGGTAGCGAAGGAGATGGCCACTCGGACGGTAACGTCGATGGGCCACCGTGTGTAGAATGTGAAGAAGAAGATGATGACGGTGAAAATGGTCCAGGTTACTACCTTGAAGGAGACGAAAGCGAATTGTGTATCGAAAAAAATTGCCCGGTTAAGGTAACTTTTTACGAGGCTTTGGCCTTTGCCAACATAAAGTCTAAATATTATGGGTTGGAGGAGTGCTACACTTTATCTGACTGTATTGGTAAGCCGGGAGAGGGGATGAAATGTGCTCAGGTAACTTTTAAAGGTCTAGATTGCCAGGGTTATCGTCTTCCCACCGAAGCGGAGTGGGAATATGCTGCCCGGGCGGGAGAAGCCGCAGAGTTAGACTACAATAATATTTCCCAAGTTGCCTGGTGCGATGGCTACAGTTCACTACAAAAAGTTGGCGGCAAAAAGGCCAATAATCTCCTCTTATACGATATGATCGGCAATGTTTCCGAGTGGGTATGGGATCTATACGGACCATATAATGATTTGCAACTTACCGATCCCCTTGGTCCCACCACCGGAACAGAACGAATCTTGAGAGGGGGTTCGGTTATCGGTGGGTCCCATCAGTGCCGCTTTGCTTTTCGTCACCCGGTAAACCCAGACGCCCAGGATAATTATGGCTATGGCCCGGTAAAGGGTGGCTTTAGACTGGTAAAAAGCAGCAATGAACAAATTATGGTTTGTGATCCCAATACAGAGGAGATTGCCAGCGATAATTGCCAGGCTGACCAAACCTGTTGGCCAACCACTTTTGGAGGAAAATGCCTGGATGCTTTGGGCAGTAAACTGCCAGGCGAAAAGTGCGGTGTTGCCCAGAGTTTAGACTTGTGGGGCGCTCAAAGTGTGGTTAGTTCCGATTGCCAGGCTGGATCAATTTGTCTGCCTAATGCAAAAGCAGGTGAGCACCAATGCTTTAAAACCTGTAATAAAACTAATCTAAACTCCTGTGCCACTAACCAGACCTGCTGGCCCGATAATTTGCAAACTCCCAACTACGGCATTTGTATCAACCAGGCGCAGTGTGATCTTTTTAATCAAGATTGTGCTGACAAGGGAGCCAGCCACGCCACCTGCTATCCCACCAGTTATAATAATGTTTCTCTTTGTAACGATTTGAGTAAACCATTATCGGAACTGAAATCGATTGGCCAGGCCTGTGATGCAAATAATTTGGGCAAAGATGGTGATTGCCAGCCGGGCTTGTTTTGCTCTAATGGAATTTGCACTAAATATTGTCAGGCCGGACAGACCGGAGGCTGTAGTGATCCCGAGTATAACACTTGCAACTGGGCGGTGGATGCATCTGGGCAACCAACTTCGTCATATGGAGTATGCTCAAGAATTTGTGATTTAAAGAACCCAGGCAGTTGTGGCTCTAACGGGACCTGTTACCCCACCAGTGGTAAGATGAGTAGTGCCAATATGTGCGTTTATGCTCCTTCAGTCGAAGATTCTTTGGCTATCTTACCAGGGCAGGCTTGTCCGGATCCGACCAATGATGCCAAGGCATGTGCTGCCGGCTCTTTCTGCTATTTGGGTGAATGCCACTCTCTCTGTGACCCGGCTCAAACCGGCAATCAATGCGGCCAAGGGTTTTCCTGCATCCATCCATATTTGTCTAATGAAACGGTATCTACCTGGGGTCTTTGTGGGGAGTTATGCCATCCTGGCAAAGCCCCATTTCCTTACAGTGGTTGTTTAAATAATAAAATCTGTCTATTTGGCGGTTCTCAAAATGAGGGCTTTTGTGCATTTCCAACCGATGCTCTTTTAGGTCAGAATGCAACCTGTTCAACTGAACAGGGAGGAGCATTGCTGCCAGCCAATCAACGCTGCAAGGATGGCTATATATGCGCCTCTGGTAAATGTGCTAAAATCTGTTCCAGAACCGCAAACTATTCTTGTAAAAATAACCAGACCTGTTCAGGATACCCTATTCATGACTGGGGTGTTTGTTGGCAACCTATTCTTGAAGGTCACCAACAAACCGGGGAGTCGTGCCTGATATCTGGTGGTATGCCGGAATACACTTGTACTGATACCACAATCTGTCATCTGCCCGCTGGCGGCAATTCTGTCTGTATCGAACCCTGTGCTAGTAACGCTGACTGCGAAGAAGGTGAGATATGTAATGAGAATACAGGACTTTGCGCCCTTGATACGGTAACTGCCGGATGCACCAGTGATTCAGATTGCGGTGAAGGTCAAATTTGCTCAGAAGGAGAGTGTATGATGAGCGAGGGGCCGACGCCAGAATGTAATACAGATGATGATTGCGGTGAAGGTCAAATCTGCCAGGGCGGCGAATGTATAGATGAAGGGGGCTCTTGCATGGATGATAGTGATTGCTCCACTGGCCAGGTCTGCCAGGATGGCGATTGTGTCACTGGAACCTCATCCGGTTGCACCAGTAATGCCGATTGCTCCACCGGCCAGATTTGCATAAATAGCGGTGGTCAAGGTGGTGGTCAATGTATAACCGGCAGTTATACTGGCTGTGCCTCTAGTTCTGAATGCCAACCCGGATTTGAATGTGCCGGTGGTTATTGTATTGACCTAGGTGGTTTCGCAATGTGATAACAGTGTCCGGACGGACATCTAATAGGGCGATTTCTGCTTGATCTTTTTTATCTCTTTTACTTTGGCGATTTTTTCGCTTAAAGATGCGGCTAGTTTGGCTTCCAGTTTTTCCATGATTTTACCGGAGTTTTTGGCTTTTAGACGGGACAAAATATCCACCACCAGTTCCACGTCCATGGAGGGGAGTACTTTGGCCGCCTCCTCTGCTTTCATATTTTGATACATCTTTACCAGGATTTTGATCTTTTTCTGCCGTTTAGGCTCCTGGTCTTTGTAGAGTTTGACAATCTCTTTGCGCTCGTCTTCAATCATTTTTCGATATTTTTCCAACTGGGCCACCTGGACTTCTATCTCCTGCTTTAATTGGTCGAGCCGCTGTTCCTTCTCCTGCAACTCCTTTTCTTTTAGTTTCAACCGGTCCCGCTCCTTGGCGATAGCATTGAACAGATTGGCATCCCAGGGTGAACGGAGCACATCGGAGATACTTTCTGGTTCCCTCTCATCATTTTCCTGGGTAGTGATCTGAGCGAAAGCGGATAAGGATAAAAAGCTGGTTGATAAAAAGCAGCAAAACAAAACTGCCGGTATCCATCCGGGAATTAGTCTGTCCCTTAAAAAGCGATTATTAGTCTCTCTATTCATGGTCTTTTTTTATAACTTAATAATATTAGCAGTTGCCTTCCGAGAATTAACTTCGTTGCGAGAATTCGGGTGGCAACTATTCAGCAAAAATGTGTTCCAATATTTGTAAAGATTGTTCCATCCCAACATTTTCAAAGATACCCTGGCGTAAAAATTGATTTATAGCATCTATTTTTTCAATAGAAAAGTCAATTTTTGGATTACTGCCCTTTACGTAGGCACCCACATTGATCAAATCTTCTGCTTGACTATAACTCGCCATAGTTTCCCTGGTCAGGCCGGCCAATTTTTTTTGATCCTCTCCGGCCACCACGGTCAT
>CAZTWC010000122.1:0-508 GCA_964617105.1 uncultured Myxococcia bacterium | reverse complement strand
AGCCGGGTAATGGTTATGATGGGCTAAGTCTCTGGAAAGTACAATATGACCATCCAGGATTGAGCGGGCAGCATCGGCAATTGGCTCATTCATATCATCGGCGTCAACCAGTACAGTATATAGACCGGTAATACTGGCAACAGTGCCGTTTTGAAGATTGAGGGTACCGCATCGTTCCAAAAATTTAGGCAGCAAGGCAAACACCGAAGGGGTATAGCCCTTGGTGGTTGGCGGTTCACCTATTGAGAGACCTATCTCTCGCTGGGCCATAGCAAAACGGGTAAGGGAGTCCATCATCAGCAGCACATCTTTACCCTGCAGTCGAAAATATTCGGCCATACAGGTGGCTAAAAAAGCCCCTCTCATCCTTACCACCGGAGAACTGTCGCTGGTAGCCACCACCACCACCGATCTGGCCATCCCCTCGGGCCCCAGATCTCTTTCCACGAACTCCAGCACCTCACGGCCCCGCTCTCCGATCAGCGCAATCACATTTATATCAGCACTA
>CAZTWC010000121.1:0-10032 GCA_964617105.1 uncultured Myxococcia bacterium | reverse complement strand
CAGGATGGTGTGCCCCTGTATGTTATTTGCAAAAACCAGCAAATGGCCCTTATTGCCAGGGAAAAACCCCAGACATTGTCTGCCTTGCAGAAAATCGAAGGAATCGGAGAAAACAAAGCAAGGCAGTTTGGAGAGGCCATTTTAAATATAGTTAGAGCCAATGCTCAGATATCAGGAGATTTTAAAGATTCTGAGAGCCTGCCCAGGCCGATGTCAGAGAATGGTTATGAGCAGCCACAGCCGGAGTCGCAATAATGAGCCATGAACAACTGCCTCTTTATATATGCTGGATAAAAGTAATAAAATATTTGCTGCAAAAAACAGAAAAGTTTCCCAAAAAGGTGCGCTTTACTTTTTCAAACCGATTAGACAACCTGGCCCTGGATGTTTTGGAAAAGATAGTGGAAGTCTGTTATTCTGGTGGCAAGTATTCACTTTTAAAAACTGTCAACCTGAACATCGAAAAACTGCGGGTCCTCTCGGGACTTTGCCATGAGAGAAAATATCTGGATCACAAGGGTTATGACCATCTTAACCGTCTGCTCGACGAAGCGGGAAAACAAGTGGGTGGATGGCAGCAACAGCAATTAGAACCATGAAGCGATACGGAAATCTTTTTGAAAAAACAGTAGATTTCAACCAACTAGTGAAATGCGCTTATAAGGCGGCAAAGGGAAAACTCTGCACAAAACAGGCCACCTCCTTCCTGTTTCGAGTTGAGCCTAATGTCCTGCAACTGCAACGGGAAATTTTAGCGGGGAGTTACAGACCGCAGCCGTACAGGATGTTCATCGTGAACGATCCAAAGACCCGGTTGATAGCGGCGGCCGACTTTAGAGACAGAGTGGTTCACCACAGCGTGTGCAACCTTGTGGAGCCGATTTTCGAGAAATTCTCCATCCATGACAGTTATGCCTGCCGCAAAGAAAAAGGGACCCATCGCGCCCTGGCCAGAGCACAATATTTTTGCCAGAAATACCGCTGCTTTCTAAAAAACGATATCCACAAATTTTTCGATTCAATTGACCACAGAACAATAAAAGCCCTGCTGCGCCGGTCTATTTTGGCTGACGCACATATGTGGGCAGGAGAATAAAATGGCTCGAACCGGGTTAAACGCGGGGGCAGTTGGAACAATAACGCCAAGAACTGCCGCTCGGCGAATCGCAACAACAACTCGCCTGGCAACCGCAACAACAACCTTGGCTTTCGTACTCTGAATTCATTGCAACCGCCAAATAGGCGGCAAAATAGCCAGTCAGGCGGCGTTTACGGACTCCGCCTCCGTGCACCAAGGCATTGACCAGCTCTCCTGTCCCGCCCCCGTTCCGGGTCATTTTGACCGGCTGGAATTGGGCAAAGAACAACCTTCTCCCCGGCTTGTGGTAGGGCTCTTTTGAGTCTCGAAGCCGGTCGGGGGGATAAATAAGCAAGCTTCTTTTATAATGATAGATGGGGCTTCAGATTTAATATGGCCAATAAATCTCTTATACTAATCTCTTTCATAATAATATTCTCCATAGTTGCCGTCTATAAAACCAAAGACCACCCAACCAATAATGAGCTTAAAAAAGACCCGACAGTCTCAACAAATAAGAGAGTGCAGAAATTAGAAAGTGCAATTGGCAAAAAACAAAAGCCTAGGACAGGGAAAAAGGTTACCAACTTATTTATCCGCTCTAAAAAATCCAAAGTTGAACAAAATAGTCAAGATAGTGGCACTGCTCCAAAAGAAGAAAAGCCAGATTCTAAAGAAAAAGAATCACTAGAGAAAAAACTGGAGCGATACCAACACCCAGGTTATCGTTTTAAAGGCGAGAAAGATCTTTTGAACTACTTAAACCTATCAGTAAAACATTATAAAGAAAAGAAGGATAACTATCCTAACACACTCACTCCTGATGAACTGGTAAATAACGAACCTGAGATAGTTTTTTTTGATTGGGGTTATTCAGATGGAACATCTCCCTCCAAAAAATATATCCCATATAAGAAAGACGAAAGATATATTGTAAAAATAGGCGATGAACTAATTTTCAAAGTAAAAGCGATTGACAAAGACACTAATGATATCGTCAGTTACAAATGGTGGATCTATGAAGAGGAAGAGTTCTTGGGTAAATTCGATGGAGATGAAGAGCCAGGGAAAAAGCATAAAATTAGTACCGGAGACACATTTATTGTTAATTTGGATGAAAATTTCTTTGGCAACAGATTTGACGATGTAAAAAGAGGTTTTGATAATTTTCTAACAGTAATTGTAGATGTATCAGATGGGAAAAGACCCAAGAACTATACTTCAGTGAGAATGTCCGTTTCTCTATACGTTAGTCCATCATGGGAACCTTAGATCAAATGAAATTGTTTTATTTGTTTGATACTTGCCCCCCAATGCTCTTTCTATCCCACAAAGCCATCGTTTTTTTTTGCATTTTATAAAAAATTACGGCAATGGCACCAGCCCCATTGGGCAACACAACCATAGCAAACGTGAGTCTCTTCTGCTTTCTCAAGTAGTTAGTTTTCCCATTTCCGCAAAGCACTTTCTAAAAGCCTAAATTTCCGGCCACTGTTACAGGAAGAGGTGGCTGTGATGAAGGATTTACGTGTGACCAAATTGCCATTGTATCGAGAAGAAGAGAAGCGAGTTAGTGAATGGAGCACAATCAGGGTAAATTTCAACACCTATTCAGTCCCCTCCAGATTAATTGGGGAGCGCCTATAGAGCGCTATAGATAGACTTGTACACCACGCCACAATTCTTGAAATACCTGGTGAAGTAAAGAGTTACCGGGCAGAGGAAGCAAGTAAAAGAATCGGAGGCCATAATGTGAATTGTTCAGCCCCCTCCTCCGGAGGAGGGGGCTCCCCGCGTTGACTCACCTATGTCGTTATGGTGACACACACAGACGCCCCTGCTGAATAACACCACACCCAATTCCCCCATTTACGCCCACCGAAACACCTCAAAAACACCATCCAAATTGCCCAACAATATCAACATGTTCCCCGATGGTTAACAGCCATCCCCTGTTAACCACTCCACCCCCTAAAATCCCATTTTCAAACCGGTTAACAGCCCTGTTAACCACTTTAGGCAAGCCTAACCCAGAGAAACAGAGACTCTTCGGAGAGCCTCAAAATGCCTGGTATAATTTACGTGATTTTTGTGGTTAATGTGAGATGACATTGTTTTTGGTCTCTATTTCTGAGACCGGTTGAGACTGACAGAAACCGGGCTAAGACTGGCCAAAAAGAGGAATACCCAGTGAAATTGTGGCAGAATTGAGGCAGACATTTCAGTGAAATCGAACCAGATGGGCAGTGGCCAACCTTGACAACCCACCGCTAACCACCCGTTATCACGAGTATTTCGCCGCGGCCGCCAAACAGCGCCACCCCCGTCTCCGATCTTTCCCCCAAAACGCAAGAGAGCCCGAAGCGCCTATTCAAGGCTCTCCGGGCTCTCTTGTAAACCAGTTGGGAGGCGTTACCCTGCCCTTTTTAGAGTGGCTCCCCGCTGCACGCCTGTGCTCGAACCGGTTTTGGGGTGGTTGATGGCTGGTGGGAACTTGTGAATTGCGAGATAGCGTAGTGATTATCATGGGTTGATGGATGTTCTGAGAAATTCTCTGCAAAGTGGACTCCAGGTTGAGATTGGTAATTTTTCTTATTTAACAGGGTTGATTTCATCATTCACCTTTTCACAAACCTCACATTTATCCCCAATGAAAATCAATATATAGGTTTTTAGGTTTTCCATTGTGGAAAATTCATCAGACTTACGATATTTCTGTATCTGCTCCAATGCATCCGCCTTCGCCAAGGCTAAGGCGGACAGGTCTTTTTTCATCTCCTTCTTTTTCAGGTATTTCACCTCAAACGCAAACTGGTATTTTGCATTATAGGGAGGACGCCTAAACATCAGCAGGTCAATATAACCATCCTCAACCTCATATTCACTCTTGGTTACATACATCCGAGTCAATGACAGATATGAAAATATTAGCAACTTTACATATTTCTCGTCAAACTTGATGTAGTCACGATTGGAAAGATGCGTAAGAAGTTTCTCCACAGTACTGACAAATAAAACCACTTCTCCCTTATGGGCCATGGCGCTTATTGCAGTCTTGAGTGCCCTGACATTAATGTCAATGTCAGTTTTTTCCTGAATAATACTTATAAAAAAATTTAGATATAATTTTTCTATAACATAATTGGGTATCTTAAATACAATATCCTCACCATCGGACCTTTCTATACTAATAATGCCCAGGAAAAAAATCAAACTGATGAATTTTTCCTCGCCATTAAATTCCCAATTAGTATTTTCAGTAATTAAATCGTTGTCTATGAGTGAGGATTTAACTTCGCCTTTATTTAAAAGTTCGTCAATAATTTTTAGATTCTTTTCATAATCCCCAACTTTGAACATCTGCTGGATTTTGGTGTAATCGGAGATCATGTTTTTGCCAGCTATGTTATCGGGGTATTTACACTTGCCACTCCTGGTGTATTGGCTGACAAAATATAGGATCATTTCGGGATTAAAAACCCTTGCCTCTGCTTCATGGTTGAACTTGTAACCATCATAGAACCTAACTAGATCATTAAACATTTTATCTGAATCGGTTTTTGGACATTCCTTTTTAATCTCTAATACAATTTTTTTTACCTCATCCTCTTTAAATCCCATCATTTCGTTAAATTCAATGGCAGTTGAAAGGTTTTCGGTAATATTGAACCCACTTGAGAGGCTATCTAGGGCAATGGGGGTTACGCCAGTAATAAAAATCTTGTCAACTACAGCATTCTCTGTTCCTTCTTTTATCTGTTCATAGAATTTTCTGATAAAACCGGTAGAACTAAAGTGTTTTTGAAATTCATTGGGTTGAAAAGCCAATAGTTCATTTGCGAAAAGATCATATTCATCGATAAGGATATAAAGTTGATACACAACTTCAGAATTAATAAAATTAAGAAATTTCCTTATAATATCTGCTGGTTCATAAGTTGGTGATTTTAAATTAGCAATTATGTCACCAGTATAATCATACTTCTTAAGACAATTTTCTATAGCGTCGCGTATTTTTTCTCTAAAACTGTTAAAAAGCCTCTCATTTGAATCTGTACTTATCCCACTAAAATTTAATTTCAGTACAAGATAATTATTTTTCCTATCAGTCGGCTTTTTCCCAATATAAAAATTGCCGAATAATTCCTCAAACCGGTCCTTGTATTGAACATCATAATAGTAACTCAGCATCGAACAAAACAACGACTTGCCAAACCGTCGAGGGCGGAGGAATACAAGATAATTCTCGTTTAAATTCTCCAACATCTCGATGTAATGGGTTCTATCGATATAATAGTAATTGTTGGTCACTATCTTTTCAAAATTCGATTCACCGTAAGGGATTTTCATGATTAACTCTTTACAATGGTACAGAATCTTTCTATCCTTACAATATGTTAGCATGTTCTGCTGAACCAGCCAACAAAAATATTTTAAAAAATTGATTGGACAGACAGGTAAAACAAATACAATGACCAGCCTGGATTCCCATGTTAGTTTATTAAGTTAACACCATGGCGGATTTAGCCAAATATAAGTTGCAATTTTTTATTGCCACCGAGCCAGGGGATTTTTACATCACTTTCTTCAAACCCGGCGGACAGCAATAAAGGGTTGTGAGCCCGTTTTTGAAAACGAACAATGATGTTATTTTTCGTTATTTTTATCGTTGCCGATGCATCGATGAAATCTCTGAAACTATGTCTTGATTTGGCTGTTGTATAGCCGTTACCAATTTTAGCACCAAAGACCTTATAGAGGTTGCTAGCCATGAGCGTAAGTTGAAGATCACAGTTTACTTTCATAGCCACTGCGGAGGACAGAGAATCCATGTGGAAAAAATCAATGCCATCGGCGATGCCATTTTCGATGAGCATTCTCTTGGCATACCGTGTAATGAGTTTGCGAGGGGAACGTTTAAGTTGATTTGTAATTAAAATGGTCGGTTCTTCGTGCCCCAAATCTTTAATTGTCAATTGTCGTAAAGGACCTGAATAATCTTTGAGGGCTATTTTTTCATCCAGAATTTTCGGGGTCCGGTAGATCCTTGAAACACCTTCAAGTTGAATCCGTCTCCAGGCAGATTCGGGTTTTTGGTTTATCGCTTGAAGCATTTTTTTGGAACGTCTTCGCAGAGTAATAAATTGAATTTTCATTTGGTTGAGATTATTCAGATTTTCATAGGTCGTAAGTTTTGAATCAAAAATGAGTTCTTCTGGAAGGCGGCCTGTCCGTTCTTTCCAGAAATCAACAAACCGGAGAATTTCATCGTTTTGTTCATCCTTTCGCAGATCGGAATTGGCAGCCAGGAGCAGTTATGCCTGGGCTGCCAAGTATAATTACCGGAGTGCGGTAGAGCGGGTGAACAGCCGGTTGGATGTT
The DNA here is from genome assembly GCA_964617105.1 of uncultured Myxococcia bacterium. Taxonomy (GTDB): domain Bacteria; phylum CAZTWC01; class CAZTWC01; order CAZTWC01; family CAZTWC01; genus CAZTWC01. The sequence goes on along the minus strand of CAZTWC010000121.1, from coordinate 3,572 downwards.
AGTTTTGGTTTTGAGCAACATACCATAAGGGGAATGGCCAAGATGAAATTCAAAGTCGGTTTGGCCTTGATAGTGATGTTATCTATGGCAGTCGGCCATATAAAGGCTGGCAGAGAGGAGATGATGCGTTCACTTGTAAAAGCGGCTTAGCAAATTAAAGGTCAGTATGTTTTCAGGCCTGATAGACAACCCGGGTGCCCTGGGGCGGAGCGAAGCCTGCAGCGGAGAACCAGCGCACCCGGGTTGCCTCGAGGTTGAAATTTGCCACATGTCGAAAGCCTCTGCTGAACACGCAATTTTCGTTTTGGTATAATGCATTTAACATCGGGAAATCAGATCATTATGGAAACAGGGTGAACCAGGCATGCGTTATTCCGGGCGGGATTTTTCACAATCCGAACTCGAGCAGATCAAGCAGATCATCGTGAAATACTCCCAAAAGGGCCGCAATGAAATTTCAAGACAGGTCTGCACGGCTTTCGACTGGCTAAAGCCCAATGGAACCTTGAAGGACATGAGTTGCCGTGTGGCATTGCTGCGCATGGAAAAAGATGGATTGATAAAACTGCCACCCCCAAAACGAAAATATATATGTAATGCCAAAGTCCCTGTTCAACGGACGCTGTTTGGCGAAGCAAAGCCGGATATAATCAAGCCGGCAGGGGCGTTTGCCCTGGATATAGAATTGGTTACAGACAAGTTTTCATCCAAACTGTGGAATGAACTGATAGACCGCTATCATTACCTGGGATACAAACCGTTGCCAGGTGCCCAGTTGCGGTATTTTGTCAAGCATAAAGAGGAGATATTGGCGGCATTGGGTTTTGGTGCCGCGGCCTGGAAGACAGCCCCCCGGGACCATTATATCGGCTGGAGCACAGATTGCCGTAAGGATAACCTTCATCTGGTGGTGAACAATGCCCGCTTTTTGATACTGCCCTGGGTGAAATCCAAAAATTTGGCCTCGCGTATCTTATCCATGGTTTCAAGGAGGCTGCCTGATGACTGGGAGGCCAGGTATAATTACCGTCCGGTTCTGTTCGAGACCTTTGTGGAGCGGCAACGGTTTGATGGGGCCAGTTACAAGGCATCCAATTGGGTTTATGTAGGCGACACCCAGGGGCGGGGAAAACTGGATCGCTATCATGAGCATAAAAGTGATTTTACATCAATAATAGACAATTACATAATAGACAAGTACATATTGTAGACCTTTATTGTATTAGCCACCGATCTTGTTGTATGCCAGTTCAATGTACTTCTTTGTTTCTTCAAATTCTTCTGGTGTTGAGATAGTGAATTCCACTTCGCCAGTACCTGAATGACCAATTTCACTTACATCTCGATAACTCTTTGGTGGCTCAAGAACCTCAGAAGGCTTTAGTTTAACGAATATCTTAATATTTTTGCTTTTTGCTTCCATACATACGATATTTTTAGATGATTTATAAGCTATATAACACTTTTTGGGCACCTCTTCTATTGCTGAATCTAATCCCGTAACAAATTCACGAATTTCGTGCATGAGTTCTTGGATTTCTTTTGACTTACCTTTAAGATGTTCTTCAAGTGTGTAGGTGGCTGTTGCTCTCACCTGCGCGGCTTTTTTGCCTGCTTCAACCATAACGGGGTTTTTATTAGATGATTGAGAAATTATTGCTGTTGATTTTGTATTGTGTAGTACTTCTTCCATATATAAGGAATTGTTTGTAAATAGGCGGTACTTCCATAATTCAATGTTTGCACCCATGACCTGGACAGCATGAAGATCATATTTTTTGTAATTTGGAGCTATACAGATTACTCGAACATCTGTCCAGTCAACCTTAGCCACGTTTCCAAGAGTTTTTTGAACTGCAATTTCAAAATTTCCTTTATGATCTTGAATCCAATGTAGATAGAATAGGCTTTGATTTATTAGTTCCGATGATTCTACTATTTTGTATTCAATAATAGCAGGATTATTTTCTTCCGATAGTGCGAGACTATCAATTCTTCCTGCATGTTGAGCACCTGTTGAAAATTCCGTTGCCACAAAGCGACAATTGAAAACCTCCTCAAGATTGTTTTCAATCAGAGATTGTAATTGCTTTTCACGTGAGAAATTCTTTTGTTCTACTGGAAAGAGTTTGTCTTCTGTTATTTCAAATATGGGCATTTTTTATCCTTTGGCTTCTAACCAGTTATTCCATAACTTTCAACGCATTTTACCATGTTTCACAAAACCGTGGACAAGAAATATTGGCATGAGATAAATTCTAACAGGATAACATGAGCGACTTGCTAGATGTAGTCACCTCCTCACAGACTTCACATTTATCACCAACGAAAATCAGGATGTAGGTTTTCAGGTTTTTCATTTTTGAAAACTCATCCGATTGGCGGTATTTTTTCAGCTGTTCCAATGCTTTATTGTAGAGAGTCTCCCTTATTTTCTTTTTATCCTGCTTGTCATCTACCATTTTTATATATTTCAACTCAAAGCCAAACTGATAATTTACATCATAAGGTGAGCGCTCTAAAAGTGCCAGGTCGATATAGCCATCCTCGACTTCATACTCGGTCTTGGTGATATACAAATTGGTCAGGGAAAGATAAGCGAAAATTGCCAGTTTGACATATTTTTCGTCAAATTTCTGAAAATCACGGAAGGAGAGACTATGCAGAAAACTCTCAACCATCTTTACCAGGGGTTTGATATTTCCATTTTGAGAAATTTCAAAGATACAATTGTCTAGTTTGGTAGTATCAATCTTGGCGTTTGTTCTTTCCTCAATTATGTGGATAAAAAATTCAAGATATAGTTGCTCGATGCAATAATTGGGAATTTTTAATTTGAGATTAGCACCATAAGGTTCTTTTATGGTAATTATCCCTAAATAAAAAAGCAGACTAACAAAATCACTGGTTGTAAATTTTTTTACCCTGTCTTTATCCAATAAATTCACATCGGTAAGTTTAACAATCAATTGCTTCTCTTTTAGCAATTCATCCAGTTTTCCCAGATTTTTCTCATAATCCCCGATTTTGAACATCTGTTGGATTTTTGTGTAATCGGAGATAATGTTTTTATCGATCAGGTTGTCGGGGTATTTGCACATTTCTTCACGTAGCAGGTGATTGACAAAATAAAGAATCATATCAGGGTTAAATATACTTTCTTTGGCTTCTCTATTGAATTTGTAGCCATCATAAAAATTGACCAAATCTGACAATAATTGGTTTTTATCTATTTTTGAACATTCCTGGGAAATTTCATTTACAATTCGGCCGACTTCAATCAAGGTAAATCCCATCATTCGGTTAAGTTTTATCGAGTTAGAAAGATTAGTGGTAACATTGAATCCACTCGACAGGCTATCCAGCGCAATGGGAGTGACCCCGGTGATGAAAATACGGTCAACAACACCTTTTTTAGTTCCCTCTTTTATCTGTTCATAAAATTTACGGACAAAACCGGTAGAGCCAAAATGTTGCTTAAATTTATTGGGCTTAAATGCCAAAAGTTCATTGGCGAATAAGTCGTATTCATCGATGATAATGTATAAGATTTTATCGGTATATAGAGGTAA
>CAZTWC010000120.1:0-10058 GCA_964617105.1 uncultured Myxococcia bacterium | reverse complement strand
AAGAGTGCAGTCCCACCCAATTGATTTGAGTGTCCTGATCCTCTAACTCTTTGCCTTTGCTTATCACTTGTTTGATAGCATCCGGAGTGATATCCCTTCCACCCAGACCGGCTACAAAACCATGTACCGGAGTGTATCTGCCCACCACCGCCTTTACCTCCTGGGCAAAAATACCGCCCAAACCAGGACTCATATTGCGGTCCAAAACCAGGACTTTCTTTCTCCCTTTTAAAGCCTCTAGTATCTCTTCGGCCGGGAATGGTCTAAACATCCTGATCTTCAGGAGGCCCACTTTCTCCCCCTTGTCGCGCAACTCATCCACCACCTCTTTACTAGTGGATGTAACCGTGCCAGCAGTAACCAAAACCACCTGGGCATCATCCATTTTATACTTTTCCACCAGGTCATACTGGCGGCCAAAAATCTGGTTAAACTCTTGAAAGACCTCTTTACTCACCTTTAGGGCCTTATCCATGCCGGACTGGATTTTATAGCGCATCTCCATGTAATGATCCGGCGAAGTAAGAGCACCAAAAGAGCGGGGATCTTTGGTATTGAGAAAAAACTCCGGGTCATACTTGGGTAAAAATCTGTCCACCTCTTCCTGGTCGGGAATATCCACCACTTCCGAGGTATGGGAAAGAAAAAAAGCGTCAAAGGTTATCATCATAGGTAAATTGACAAGTTCAGCAATCCTAAAGGCCTGAATGGTGGCATCCAACACCTCCTGGTTATCTTCGCAATAGACTTGCATCCACCCGGTATCGCGCTGTGAAAGTGAATCCAGTTGGTCGGCCCAGATATTCCATCCCGGTCCCAAAGCCCGATTGACATTGGCCATGACCAAAGGCAGGCGGGCGCCACTAGCCCAGTGAAGTAACTCGTGCATCAGGGCCAAACCCTGGGAACTGGTGGCGGTAAAAGCCCGCACACCGGTGGAGCAGGCTCCTATTATAGTGGCCATGGCGGAGTGCTCCGACTCAACTTTGATAAACCTGGCGTCCAGTTTGCCATCAGCACATATCTCCGATAATTCCTCCACCACCGATGACTGGGGAGTGATTGGATAGGCGGCTAAGACCTGAGCTCTGGCCAGTTGCACCCCATAAGAAACTGCATGGTTGCCAACAATAACTTTTTTCATTTATTTACCTCAATTCCTTTTCCATAATGATACAACCACGGGGGCATTCCTTTACGCAAAGCCCACAACCCTTGCAATAATCCAAGTCAATGTGATAGCCATATTCACTTACCTGGCGCCTTATAGACACCTCGGGACAGTATATCAGGCAAGTATCACACATAGTACACTGACCACAATGAAAACAGCGTAAACTATCATGCAAGGCAGCGTCCCTGCTTAACCCCAAATTTACCTCTTTAGAAGTTGCAGCGATGGAATCATCACCACCAGTTCCCAAACGCTGTTTTAGAGTCAATTTGGGCATTTTTCCGCGTTGGCTACTCTCAAAATAAAAGCGGTTTATCTTCTCATAAGGCAAAACTTCCTTACCATCCTCAATGGTTTCCTCTTGCAAAGTCATAACATAATTGCGCATGGAAAGAACGCCCTTTGAACCTATGCCGATGGTCTCTTTGATTTGGGAAAAATCGAGGCCGCGGTGCATACAATCCATCACAATAGCGGCTCGCTTACCAGAGCCCAGAGCATCCACCACCGAGTGGGGCTGGTCGATCATATCACCGCCGGCAAACCATTTTTTCCTGGAGGTAAGCCCGGTGTCATCGACTACTGCTTTACCCCAGTGGAGTTCCAGGCCATCGGGGATCATCTGTTCATCCAACTGCTCACCAATGGCGGCAAAAATATTATCCGCCTCCATTACGTGCTCACTGCCGTCCACTTTAACCGGGCGTCGGCGGCCACTGTCATCCGGTTCGCCCAACCTCATCTTGGCACATTCCAGGCCAATAACTTTGCCATCCTCCACCAGCACCCGTTCGGGAGCAGTAAGCATAATAAATTCGATACCCTCCCTGTCCGCCTCTTTCAATTCTGCCGCAAAAGCAGGCATCTCTTCCCGGGAGCGTCTATATACCACATATACTTTTCCACCCTGGGGAGCCGCCAGCCGCAAAGCGGTGCGGGCTGTATCCAACGCGGTATTGCCTCCACCAATTACCAGAATATTTTTACCCAAAGGAGGAACCTCTCCATTGGCCACCTGGTAGAGAAATTTCAACCCCGGCATCACTCCCTGAGCATCTTCGTTATCGATCATCATTTTACGGCTCTTCCAGACGCCGGTGGCAATAAACACGGCATCGAATTGCTGCTCCAATTCCTCCCAGGTTATATCACGGCCCACTCTGGTGTTAACCTTAAGTTCAATGCCCATCTCCCGCAGCATAGTGATCTCCCGCTGCAAAACATATCGGGGCAGCCGGTATGATGGGATACCGTAACGGCAAATACCACCGGCCTCGGCATTGGTTTCAAACAACACCACCTGGTGGCCAAGACGGCGGGCATGGTAGGCGCAGGCCAATCCAGCCGGCCCTCCGCCCACTACTCCCACCTTGAAACCGGTGTCAGAAAAAAAATTATCCGGAGTAACGGCTTTCTCTTGCTCCTGCTCCGAAAGGAATCTCTCCAGATTGTTAATAGAGACTTCACCATCGTATTGTCCACGGTTGCAAGACTCCTGACAGGGATGAAAACAGACCCGTCCGCATATTCCCGGAAAAGGATTTTCTGTGCGCAATATTTTCAACGCCTGTGGATAATCGCCAATTTCTATATACCTGATCCATGATTCGATATTGTTGGCGGTAGGACAGCCGGCCTGACAAGGAGAAAGATAATTTTGATGCACCGGCCGCAAATAGCGCCAACTGCCAGTTTTGTTCCAGAGCATGGAGCCTGATGAAACTGGAAGATAGGGCATATCTTGTTCGGAGTTGAAAATTATCGGTTTGTTTTTATAATCCATTTTTCACCCAATTTTGCTAATACTTTGCTAATACTAGGTTGCCATTTATGTAAATTCTGAAAATCAATACAAAACCTGGTTAAAAGCCTTCCGGGCAGCCTCGGAGTTGGCTTCCGGCTTCGTGGGAACACTTTTACTGATGGCTTTGCATACCGACTCTATTCCCACCAATTCGGTGACCCTGGACAGAGCCCCTAAAATAGCGGTATTGACAATAGGATAGGCGGGAGAACCCAGGCGGTATTCGGTGGCTATCAGGTTGGCGTCAACAGTTGCCACCTTGAATCCCGATAACCTGGTATAGGTAGAGGGCTCCCGGTCAATATTGATTAACACTATCCCGCCCTCCTTAAGGCCGGCGGTTACATCGGTGGTATCTATCAGGGTTGGATCCAAAACCACGATATGATCAGGTTGGTAGATATTGGTTCTCAACCTGATGGGTTTATCATCTATTCTGGTAAAGGCGGTAACGGGTGCACCTCGCCGTTCAACCCCAAAAGCGGGAAACGATTGAACGAATTTATCTTCATAAAAAAGTGCCTCGGCAAAAATCTTGGAGGCTACCACTGCCCCTTGCCCTCCCCGGCCATGAAATCTTAACTCTATCATCTCAATCTCCCTATTTCTTTTCTGGATAGACCACGGCAATTGCCCTGGGATTTATTTTACCGCTTCCCTGGAGGGAGTGAGGCATTGAACTATCAAAATATAGACTGTCTCCAGGATGGAGACGGATAACTTCGTTATCAACATGAATGTCCAACTCTCCTTCCAGGACATATAAAAATTCTTCTCCTTCGTGGCTCAATGGTTCCACCTCCTCTTCCACCCCCACGTCAAATTCCACCAGGTAGGGAAGCATATGCTTGTTGGAAGGTGAAGCCAGGGCTTCGTAACTATAACTAAGGGGATTATCTTTGGTGCCCCGGTCACGCTTAACTTTTCGGCGCTCCTCTTTTCTCAGCACCTCAATTTTTTTGGGTTTCTCCGCCTCAAAAAAGTTGCTCATATCTATTTTGAAATATTTTGATATCTTCAACAGAGCGGCGATGGTTGGTTGCACCACATCTCTTTCTATTTGCTGCATAACCGCCGGGGTGACGCTAATTTTAACGGCCAGTTCATCCACACTAATACCGGCGCTTTGACGAAATCGGCTGATTTTTTCCCCTATTTTCAAATCGGAAACTTCCACAGTCATCTTGGAGACCCTCCATATAGGCAAATTGAAAACGCTTACTAATTAAAGAAAGACTATAATAATATTAAACTAATAATCTTTTGTCAACCGTCCGATGAAAGAGGTTACTTTAAGAAATAACTTAAAAAATAAATTGATCTTCATCTCATTCTATGAATAATTGCTCAAAAAGAAGATGTTCTTAAAAAATATCGCCAAATTTTATCTGTATGAAAGAATAATTTAAAATGACTACGGCCGTAATCCTGGGCAGTGCCTGCGAAGAGCCCTGTCTGGATTCCAAAAAACTAATCGCCGAGAAAGTTAATACCGCCTTTGGTGAAATCACCCTGTTCCGTTATCCAATAAAAGACCCGACCGGGATAAATGGCCGGACAGGTTGGATACTGTTCCGCCATGGCGCTCCCCATCACTATTTACCCAACCAAATCCCTTTTCGGACCCAGGCGGCTGCTCTGCAGGAGGTTGGCTGCCGCGCCCTCCTGGTAACCAGCTCGGTGGGAGTGCTGGACAGCAAAGTCCCCCTGGATACCCCTATCCTGGTCAATGATCTGTTAATGCCTGATAACCGTCTCCCTGATGGTAGTGCCTGCACCATGTTCACCGAGCCTGCCAAAGGGCAGGGACACCTGGTTCTCGACCAGGGCTTGTTCTCAAAGGCTCTGGGAATGCAAGTGGAGAAGATGTTATCTCAAAAGGGCTGGCCCCTTTTTCCTGGATTGGTTTTTGCCTATGCCCAGGGGCCGCGCAACAAAACCAAAGTAGAAAACCGGTTTTGGGCCTCTATGGGGGCCCAGGTCAATTCAATGACCCTGGCGCCCGAAGTAGTTCTGGCCAATGAACTGGAGATCCCCACAGCGGCAGTAGTTGTTGGACACAAATATTCGATCGGCCAGGGGGAGAGGGAACGACATCACCCCCAGAGCATTGCCGATGCACTGCAAAAGTCCAAAAAGATTTTTGAAGAGATTGCTGTAGAGTTTTTAACTTCTGCTGAGCCGGTAGAGTTCGGCAACCATATATATAGATATTAACTCAACCACCATGAATAGTTCTCCGAGAAGCTCCACCCTAATCCGGATTATAGGCCTAAGTATCATGGCATTTTTTCTACAGTGGAGCTATGCCATCGTCCGGCCATCCACCGAATCTCTTTTCCTTAAAACCCACTCCAGCAAAGCCCTGCCAATGGTCTGGCTTTTACTGGCTATCACTGTGGTTTTGGTGGTGGTAATCTACAACCGCTACGTCACTAAAAAAGCTCTTCTGCCGTTATTAGGCAATACCGCCGGAATCAGTGCTATTTTGCTGGGGCTTTTGCTATTGGCCCGATGGGCCAAGGCGCCGGGGGTACACTATGCCCTATATATCTGGAAAGATATCTATATAGTTATCCTGACGGAAATTTTTTTTAGTTATACAAACCATATATTCCCCATCAAGACCGCCCGCTGGGTTTATGGGCTTTTTGGGGGCTGCGGTGCTGTGGGCGCCATAACCGGCAGTTTACTGGTGGGGGTATTGGCCAAAGAAATTGGGTCGGTGGCAACTCTATGGACAGCGGTGCCAATCCTGCTACTGGTTTGGTTTGGCAGTATTCCCTTTGCCAAATTGGCGGGCGGTGGTTCGGCAGTCAAGCAAGAAAAAGCGATCTCATCCTATGGGATCTCCAATGGTGTCAAGGTGGTTCGCAGAAGTTCATACCTATTATTAATGCTGGGGCTAGTGGCTCTGGTGCAGATTGCCATCACCCTGATAGATTATCAATTCAACACCATTGTAGAGAGTGTTTACCCCGATACCGACCAGCGTACCGGGATTATAGGCAAAGTTTATGCATCTATCTCTCTGGTAACTGTAGTATTACACTCACTTACCGGGCCAATACTTCGTCTGTTGAGTGTACCCATAACCCTGCTGGGAGTTCCATTTCTTTTGGGAAGCTGCCTGGTATCTTTTACCATCGCGCCAGGTTTGCTAACCGTATCTGTCCTTAAAAATGCCAGTAAATCTTTTGACTACTCTATCTTCAGGGCCGCAAAAGAGATTCTGTATATCCCCCTGACTTACCGGGAGAAAACCGCTGGCAAATCGATTGTGGATATGCTCACTTACCGTACCGCCAAGGTGGGCGCCTCCCTAATTTTGATGATTTTTGTAGCCTTGGGAGGATCTTTTACTGTATCCCTGATTACCGGGATGATCCTGGTGGGATGGCTACTTCTTACTATTAAAATTAACCGGGGTTTCCGGGCCAAAGTGAGCCGGCAGGATGAGATGGGGGCGGATTACTGACAAACAAATTCTCACCGCTATCCAACCTGGTCAGACAGTTCCTGGTGGGGCGTGTTGGTCAGGGTTCAAAATCTACAATATCCTGCAGATAGATCATCTTTAGATTGAGTTGCACCATTTTCTCCTGCATCTCTTCCGCTATTTTAGGCATTCCTACACCTTTATCCTGATATATACCGTGGAACATGGTTTTGTCGTACTTTTCCTTCAACTCCTCCATGGCCTGTTGGCTGCGCTCCAACTCATTGGCGGCGAATTTTTGCCTATCCCCCATCTCCGGGATAAAATTGGCATTATTTGGGCTGAACACCGCGGTATACTCTTCGGCCTGCAACTCCTCCTGGGTAACAAAATCGGTATTAGTCATTAAATTGAACTGTTCTTTGTTCATTTCGATCAACCTATGATCCCGCTTGTTTTTAAACATCTTTTTCATGTTTTGAAGGCCGGTGGTCAATTTGGGATCCACCTGAACGGCCTGCTTAGTTGGAGTGCGAACAAACAGAAGAGTCTGGTCAATCCCCTTAAACAAGCCGAAAAAGGCGGCAGTGGCCACTATGCCGGTTACCACTCCGGCAATATAGGTGTTTAAACCTACCGCAACCGACTGTAAAAGATTGCGGAAAAACCGCTTTTTGGTAATATATTTTTTATAATCTTTTTCAGTTAAAGCGCGGATGAATTTTTCCAACTTCTGTTTGGTTTGCTGATCAAAATGGGTAAATTTGATCCCATAACCAAACTTTTGACTTTTACTGCGGCGATTCATCTTTTTATGCATCACCATGGAGTTGATAAAAAACTTATTTTTTTGCCCCTTCAGGCCCAACTGCAGCCTGAACTCCTGGTTTAACTGCAAATCTGAATTTGAATATAAAAACATGCCGCCGCTACTGATGTTTTTGATATAAGTCTCGTGCAAAGAGATGCCATCTTCAAAAATGCTGGTAACATCCATGGGCACATAACCTACGTCTATCCTGGCTGCCCGCCTGTTTATTCTACCTGTCTTTGTCTTGGAAGCCTCCGGTGGCGGTTCTAAGCCCTGCAGATTGTTCTTGACATAATTTACCATTTTGTCTAACTGGATCTGGTTAAGTTCATCAAACTTTACACCCAGTTCATAGTATGGATGCCGGGAATGTTCCAGTTCATGTTCACACCTGGGACAGGCAAAAACCATGCTGTCAAAAGAGATTATATGCTCAAAAGGTTTAAACTTATGATTGTCAGTAACAAATTTGATGCTGTTTTCGCCATAATTAAGCCAAAAACCCTGCCAGCCACAATGTTTGCACACCACTCTCTTTCTGCCGGTCAAGAAATCGTTGGACTCCTGTAACTCCTTTTCTCTCTTCACCGTTCCTAAAATCCGCATCTCCTTCAAATCGGCCAGAATTACCCCAATCTCCACCTTTTGACCGGTCCCGATTGGCCGGTAGGAATAGATCATGCAGCCACCTAAACTAACATCACCAAAATACTCCTCATAGGTGTTGGAATCGTGGTAGATCCTGATGGTCTCCCGAATCTCAATCCTTCGATATTTACGCTTATCAATGCCAGAAGAGGTGGGGGTCTTGGCCTGGTTTTCCTGATTCTTTTCGGAATCTTGAATACTTAACTGATTTTCTTTTGTCATTTTTTTTATTACCTGTTTTTAAGTTGGTATTTTTTGGCCCGGTAGATCATGGTTTTATAGGACAGCCCCAGCAGACTGGCTGCTTGCTGGTATTTACCGTCCGCTCTTTCCAGCGCCTTTTTTATCAGGCAAATCTCCACCTGCTCAAGATCGATCCCCTCTGCCGGAATCTCCAAATCATAGGGATTCAACTTCTCCGCCACCTGGTTATTACCCTGCTCCAAAGGTATATGCTCCGGCTTCAATACTCTGCCGTCACACATGATTACCCCGCACTCTATGGCGGACTGCAACTCCCTGATATTGCCTGGCCAGGAGTATTTTAACAATTGAGTAACAACCCTATTTCCCAGGGTTATCCGCTCTCGCTGGTTTCTATGGCAGACTGTATCCAGAAAATAGGAAGCCAATAAAGGAATATCTCCCCGCCGCTCCCGCAAAGGCGGAAGAACAAAGGACATAACATTGAGCCGATAAAAAAGATCTTGCCGCATTTTGCCTTCCGACTGCATCTTTTTCAAATCCTGATTAGAGGCCGCGATTATCCTTACATCCACTTTAACATCACTGTTACTGCCCAGGCGACGAATCTCACCCTCTTGCAGAGCCCTGAGCAACTTAGCCTGCAGTTGAATATCTATTTCCGAAATCTCGTCCAGGAACAAAGTGCCCTGATCAGCCTCTTCAAACAACCCTTTTTTCTGCTGGTCCGCACCGGTAAATGCACCCTTATTGTATCCAAAAAGTTCACTCTCCAGCAGGTTATGAGGAATGGCGGCACAATTTATAGCCACAAAATTATTTTTTGCCCTTTTGCTTTTTTGATGAATACTCCGGGCCACCAACTCTTTGCCAGTGCCGCTTTCACCCTGGATCAGCACGGTAATATCAGAGGGCGCGATTTTATCGATTAGACTCTTGGTTCTGATTATTTGCGTTGAATTACCGATAATCAAAGGTCCACTGTTTTTATCCTCCAATTGCATCTTTAACCGGTTATTTTCCCTGACTAGCCGCCTGGAGTCCATCACCATGTTGACAATACTCCGCAGTTTCTCCTGCTCCAGCGGTTTGGTAAGGTAGTGAAACGCACCTTGCCGCATGGCCTCCACTGCAGATTCAATTGCCCCGTGAGCAGTAATCATAATAGTGACGGTTTCGGGATTTAGTTTTCTAATCATCCTTAAAAGTTCGATACCACCCATATTGGGCATCACCATATCGGTTATTACCACGTCAAAGCAGTTAGATTTGATAGCCTCCAGCGCTTTTAATCCATCCTCTGCTGTTTTGATATTATAGTTAGATACGGAAAAAACCTGGCAGATCATCTCCCGCATCTTACGGTCATCGTCTACTATTAGCAAATTACCCTGGCAACGATTATTTTCTTTTTTCAATGAATCTCTCCATATGGGATTATTGATTTACATCAATATATTTTCTTTATTGCATTAATTGCAGTTTTTGTCAAACTTTCGCTACTGCACATTATGCCGTCTTTTGTGGAGGCATTTTTACCATTTTATTATGTTTTATTGTTTTGGCTCACATTCCCCGAGCCATGATGCTTTTGCCGGCGTGCTCTTTCTGGCGTTTGAAGATTTTTTCTGCCCACGGCTTATCTTTTTGACAACTCATCTTTCTTGGGCAACTCATAAGAACACATGGGTTCCTCATCCATGTAGTCGCCGGATTGAAAATAGGCCCGGGCCCGGCAGCCCATACAGACCTGTTTGTATGGGCAGGCACCGCACTTGCCTTTTAACTGGTCAATATCCCGCAATCTATTAAACACCGGCGAATTTTCCCAGATGCGGGCCAAATTTTGCTCGGGAACCTTGCCAGCTTGCACGGGAAGATAACCGCAGGGAAAAACCTCTCCCTTGTGGGAGATAAAAAACACCCCGCTACCCGCCAAACAACCCCGGGTAAACATAGACATTTTCGCTCCAACCTT
>CAZTWC010000119.1:0-10066 GCA_964617105.1 uncultured Myxococcia bacterium | reverse complement strand
TATTTCCTGAAATCAGACCTGACCTGATAGCAACCGCAAATTCAGCTGAGTCACCAGCAATCCATCCAACTGGGCCTCCATACCATCCCCTGTCAAAATGCTCTAGTTCAGAGATAATCGGTAGTGAACTCCTGCAAGGATGACCACCAACCGCTGGGGTGGGGTGCAAAGAATTCAATATGTCTTTATCAAAAACCCCTGAATTTAACTTGCCGTAATATCGGGTGTAAAGGTGTTGGACATGTTCTAACTTTAAAATTCTGGTTCCACGGTCTTCCTTTACTGAGTCGCAAAGAACGTCCATTGTTCCCCGAACATGGTTGCATACCAGTTGATGTTCCCACAAATCTTTGTCAGAATTTAGCAACTCTTTTTCGTTTTTGAGATCTTCTTTAAAAAATTTACCTCTTGTCCTGGTCCCGGCCACAGCCTCACTCTGGAGAAGACTTCCCTTTCGCCTATACAGTAACTCCGGCGAAACACCAACAAAAGCATTCGAATTTTCTGGCTGAAAACAAAAATTAAATGTCTTTTGACTTCGGTCCCTCAGAAAAGCCATCAGGGATAATGGATCTGGCGGTTCAGAAAAAATAAAAGATGTCCTCCGGGCCAATACAACTTTTTCCATAGCAGATACATTAAGGTGGTTAAGCACTTTTTCAATATTTTTCTGCCATTGGCTATATTGCGGGAGATCTTTTCGCTCCAGGGGTTGAAGAAGCGGCCAATTGGGTGGAATATGGGTAAATTTTACCCTTTCCAAACATTCCCGTAATTCATTCCTGGTGTCTTCCCAAGAAGAATTTCTTTTTATCTGGAGGTTGCAAGCAAAAAAATGCCGTTCTCCATTCCTGTATAATTCATACTTTGGCAGAACAAAGCGAAAAGTTCCAAAAATATCCCACTCTGTTCCCGCAGAATGGGCAGGATTAAACCGCAAACCACCATAGTATTTTAAGTGTGATTTATTAGAGGTATCAGGATGAAATAAGGTAAAAAACCTGTTAAAATCTATCTCTTTTCCCTGGACAAGATCAGTCTCCCCCACACCGGCAACTTCAAATATCCCATCTCGTCCCTGCCAATAAATTTTTGACTTACTATCCTGACCGGCCAGCCAGTCTAACGGCGAAACTTCTGTCTTTAATTCAAGTTCTGTCCTGACAATAGTCTGATTATTGTCAACCCCTTTAAATAAAGAGAAAACCAGATTTTTACTCTCCATGTAATTACTGAAAAAGTCTCTAAATTTTTCCAGGGAGGCAAAATTTCCAGAAATAGAGGAGTTGTTCAAATTTTCAATGAATTGATAATTCCCCATCTTTGTCTATTTTTTCCTCTATAAGATGTTGTGCTACAGCAGGAGAGTTAATTGCAACACAATTCCTGGGCCGGTTAAGGGCTGCTGATATATTTTGAACCTGTAACATTAATTGTTGAAACTCTTTAACTGTCAAGCTCTGGTGGCCATCACTCTTTGCTTTTTCAGGGTTTGGATGAACCTCTACCATAATTCCATCTGCTCCGGCTGCCAAGGCTGCCAACCCTACCGGGCCAACCAACTCTCTCACTCCAGTTCCGTGAGAAGGGTCCCCAATTACCGGCAGGTGGCTAAGCAGTTTTAATGCTGGAATTGCATTAATGTCAAAAGTGTTGCGACTAAAATCAGAAAAAGTCTTAATACCTCTTTCGCACAAGATAACTCCTGAGTTTCCACCACTTAAAATATACTCCGCACTCATTAGCAGATCATTCAAAGAACATCCCATACCCCGCTTGAGCAGTACAGGTTTCTCCTGCTGGCCCAGTGCTTTAAGCAAAGGATAATTCTGCATATTGCGGCTGCCTACCTGCAAAAGGTCTGCTACTTCGGCCACTGGAGCGATTTCATTAAGTTGCATTACCTCCACCACCAAATCAAGCCCTGTATGCTCTTTTGCTTCCAA
The DNA here is from genome assembly GCA_964617105.1 of uncultured Myxococcia bacterium. Lineage (GTDB taxonomy): Bacteria > CAZTWC01 > CAZTWC01 > CAZTWC01 > CAZTWC01 > CAZTWC01. The sequence goes on along the minus strand of CAZTWC010000119.1, from coordinate 8,120 downwards.
CAGGTATTCAAGTCCTTTTTTACCCAGTCCTTGAAAATTGTAGGGGCTAGTCCTGGGTTTAAAAATTCCACCCCGTAACACAGTTACTCCTAACTCTTTTACTGCAATAGCAGTCTCTAAAACCTGTTGTCGACTCTCCACTGCACAAGGACCGGCAAACACTGTTATTTTTCCATTGCCGATATTGGAATTATTGATATTTATTGTTGACGATTCAGGCTTATAATTTTTGCTTGCCAGCAGGTAGGATGTCGGAATATATTGTGCTTTTTTAACGCCTGGCTGAGTGGCGATTTTTTCTTTTAGCCCAGAAACCGGAGGGACAGAAGTTTTAAAGACAAGGCTATCCCGTCCTTTACCCACAGGCATTAACTTGTATCCACTGTTTTCAAGCAGGCGTTTTACTATACCAAATTCCCGTTGTCTGGCACCAGGTTTGAATGTAATATTAATAAAAGACATCTTTTTTATGACTCCCTGTGGAGCATAAAGGTCACCAGGTCATGAATACAAAAATAAAACTTGTTGTGCTCAAAGGTGTTAAGTATGTTGAAAAGTTGTTCCTGTTTTTCTTTTAAAAAAGTTATTATATTTTCTTTTACTGAATATTTTTCCAGTAAAAACTCAAGATGGGTAATGCATTCCGAAGAGAGTGGCGATCCAAGCTTGGTAATAGTCGTCTCTCTCTCTACCTGATTGCATTCATTTAAAAGATAAATAAGGGGAAAAGTTACACTTCCATCGGCAAAGTCATTAAAAGTCCCCTTGCCTGTGATTTTTTCAAAGAGGTTATAATCCATCATGTCATCAATTACCTGGAAGATGATGCCAATTATTTCCCCAATTTTATAGAGTTTATCTATTTGCTCATTATCAGCACCTGAAATTTGCCCGCCAGAAATGATTCCCGCCTGCATCAGGGAGGCTGTTTTGCAGGAAATAACCTCCAGGTAGTCCTCTAAAGTGATAGAGATGTCACCTTTGTATTTTAGTTGTAAAAACTCACCCTTTATCATTGTCTTTACTGAGTTTATATATGTTGTCAGTATTTCTTGGTAACAGGGTTCCATTAATAGGTTAAATGCAGAAACAAATAGGTAATCTCCCCCAAGTACTGCCGGGTGGGTGCCATACCTGTGGTTGTATGTGGGATGACCCCGCCTGCAGGTAGCATTATCCAGAATATCATCATGTAGAAGAGAGGCATTGTGGATTAATTCAATTGCAGCAGCACTGTTAATATGTTTATGCTGCGCGTGCCCACAGAGTCTTGCAAATAGTATATGCAAAACAGGGCGGAGTAGTTTGCCGGTACTAATCACCAACGATTCTGCCATAGGAAAATCTTCCAGGTCCTCTATGGAAACATTTTTTTTAATCAATGCTTTGGTAATTGAAATGTCTTCCAGGACCTCTTGGGGTATCTCGAAAGGTAACTTCATAAATTTATTTCCTTTCTCCGGTCAATCTCCGAAAAATAAGTAGTTTCCCTATGGACACCTTTAATAGAACCCATAAGACCAGAAACATAGTCAAATATATTTAAGGCTCTTAAAACAAGGCTGTCCATCTTTTGTATTGTGTTTTTCAAGTGACGAATATTAGATGGTTCTTCCTGACCAGATACGTTCAAAGTGACGGATGAAAGTAACTTTAGGCATAATTTCATCTCGCGATGAACAAGTTTCAACTCCATATGAATTCGACGTAAAAATAAACTAGAAGTAATTTTCCAGACATCGGTTCGAGCTTGATAAAATTCGCAACGCTCTCCTTTTTGCCAATTTTTTTGCACCAACCCTGTCTCTGTAAGCCGCTTAACAGCTCCACTTACCCCACCCCTGCTCATGTGCAATAAATGCATCAGTTTCTTCTGGGACAAGGGTTTCTCATTCAAGAGGAGGGCACAATATGTTTTGCCCTCGGCCATGCTGACCACCCCTGTTCCTTTAGCAAAATTAGCAAAGGCATTAACCATTGTATGAAAGATGGTTTCCAAATAATCTGTGTTTTTTACTGATATTATAGGACTCATAATTGCTGTTTCATCGGTTTCATTGGTTTCATTATATTTTGAAACTAATGAATTGTGACCGTATTGTCAAGAGTTTTTTGGGAGATGACTATGTACTTGAAAATAATGATATTTATGGTAATTATATCTCATAGCCCACTCAATTGCGGTACCAGTGACTCAGAGAAGAGTGATATGGAATTAGAATGAATTTTTCCGGCATTTTTATGCCGGGTTAAAAATTGTGGGAACTTTATTTCTATTTAAATCGTCACAAGTTAAAGAAGGAACTATTTATGAAAATTCAAAACTTTGCTCTGTTACTGTTTATTTTAATGTTTATCAGTTTTTCCTGCGGATCAGAGGATGCCAAAGAACAGGCTTCCACTGCTGTTGAACCCGGTGATATTGTGGTTAATGAGTTGATGGCTCTCTCTACAGATAATAAAGATTGGGTGGAGATTTACAACACCGGGTCCAATGATGCTGACTTGAGTAATTGGGCGCTAAAAGACAGCAAAGGCAGGACCCCTTATACCCTTCCGGAGGGTACCAAATTGGAAAAGGGCGGTTATCTGGTTATAGAGCATGATGCCACCGGTCAAAAGGGATTTCCCTATGGTTTGGGTAAAGGGGATCAGGTGCGTCTGCTTGATGCTCAAAACCGGCTGTTGAGTTCAATTGAATGGAAAGATGGAGACCTGGTGACGGGCATGAGTTGGGGCCGTTTTCCCAATGGTACCGGTGAGTTCAAGGTGCTATCCACCCCCTCAAAGGGTGAGGAGAACACCGATGAGTGTGGAAACGATGAACTTGACAGTCACGAGGAGTGTGATGGCAAAAATCTCAATAAAAAGAGTTGCACCACTTTTGGTTTTAAGTCTGGCGATTTGGTTTGCACCTCCAAATGCAGGTTTGATAAAAGGGGCTGTGTCTCTCACGGAGGCGATTTGGTTATAAACGAAGTTATGGCCAAATCGCAAGATACCAATAAAAAGGATCTTCCCGATTGGGTAGAGTTTTTCTGTTCCAAAGGGGAGGTGGATATGAGTGGCTGGAAACTCAAGGACAGCACCAATACCAATGAATATACCTTTCCAAAGGGAACTGTGATCAAAGAGGAGGGATATCTGGTGGCAAAAGAGGACAAAACTGGTGTCATCGGCTTTAAGTTTGGCCTGGGCCGGCCCGATGCCCTATTGCTGATCAATAAAGATAATAAGGTGGTGGACAGTGTGTGGTGGAAAGAGAAGGAGATGCTCAACAATATGAGTTGGGGCAGATCTCCCAATGGCACTGGCAATTTTAAGAGTCTAAAAACACCTACGCAAGGTGCTGAAAATAAGTGATAGCACAGAGGGGGAAACAATGTCCAGAATAGTGAAAATCGATGCCAAGAGAGCAATAATTGGCAGCCTGTTACTGGTATTGCTTATCTTTATTTCCTGTTTTGGCGGCAGTGATGAGCAGGAGCAAAAAGAGAGTGACAGATTTAGTTTTTTTGTTACCAGCCTGGAGGCGATGAGAGAGTTATCTGGCAGCCAGGATGGCTTTGGTGGTGACCTGGGCGGACTGGCCGGGGTGAGGCTTCGGTAGTAAAACCGGAAGCCGGTGTAACCACCGACCAGTTTATCTATCACTTCTACTCCCCGGCCCAGCCAATGGTTTTTATCTCCCACTCCAACCTGGTCCCGGCTGGAGATACCGTGTTGACCAGAGAGCAGACCTATGAATTGGGTAAGGCTCTGGATGCCATTCACAAACATTTTTTGAATTTATATGGCCAGGATTCAAAAAAATGGTATGGTATGGATGTGGAGTTTAAATTTGACGGAGAGGAGGGGGAGACTCCCAAACTGTTTGTTAAGCAAGCCCGCCCCCACCCTGGATGGGGTAGCGATTAAACCAGTGTCGATCCGAAAACCCAAAAAAATTATAGGACTATGCCCATGAAAAGAGCAAAACCCTTATTTCTATTCTGGCTATTAGCCATAGGGGTCATTGTTTATATGACCCTTACCTACGAGAGTGAATCGGCCGACCTTTACGGTATTGCAGAAACCAAAGAGATAGTGGTTAATTGGGAGCACGCAGTGGATATCAAAAAGATCCATGTGGTGGAGGGGCAGGAGATTAAATCTGGAGATAGGTTAGTGGAATTGGACAGCCCCGACTTGAGCCTGAAAATTAGCCAGATAACCCACCGGCACAATGAACTCAAAGTGCAGCGGGGCATGAATGCCGCCGAAATACGTGCCAAATTGCGCCAGTTACAGGCGGAAAAATCGGTGAAACTGGTGGATCTATCCTATCGGGTACAAAATTTGTCCCGTCAATTGAAGTTTAATAAGGAGATGGCCGCTGGATTGAAAAGTTTGGAGAAATCTTGGGGCAAATCCAAAAACGAGAAGAGTAAAAGTTCCATCCAGATGAAGATAGACAGCCTTGAGGAGGAGAAAAAACTATACCTGAAGCAGGTAAAAATTCAAGCAGAAACTCTTAATATATTGCTCAATCCCAACCACAGTGCTTCCAAGATCCAGGTGGCCCAACTGGATAGTGAACTGAAACTTTTGTTAAAAGAGAAGGAGAAATTGGCGATATTTGCCACGCAGGCTGGGGTTATAGGTTCGGTATTTGTAAAATCGGGCGAAAAAGTGGCGCCCTTTACCCCGATTCTTACTCTGCATTCCAAAAATCCCTCTTACGTTAAAGGATATATTCACGAAAACGTCTATTCCAGGATCGAGGTGGGGGATAAGATGGAGATTATCTCGCTGGCTGATCGGAATAACCGAATGGTAGGCCAGGCGGTAGGGGTAGGGACCCGTATAGTTGAGTATCCCATACGGTTGCGGAAGATCCCGGAACTTCAGATGTGGGGCAGAGAAGTGCTGATAAAGATACCTCAGCAAAATCCTTTTATCCTCGGGGAAAAAGTGCTTATCCACTCGCAAAATATCCGCAAAAGGGATTTGCAGTCCTGGTTGAAAAAATTGCTGGGTCAGGGGGGATAGATATATGCAAAGATACTCATGGTTGCTAATGGCGGTGGTGTTATTATGGACACTGTCCCCAATACAGGCGATGACGGTCAAACAGTTTTTAGCCACTGCTGCCAAAGATGGCAAGATACTCAATCACTCCGAGATGGTGCGCTATCTGGAGAGTGCCCCGGAGAGCACCCCATATCTGGAGCGGGTAGAGTTCAGGACCCGCACCGAGGATTTTCAACTGGCCAAGCAGCGGTTCTCTTTAAAGTGGTATATGCAGGGTTGGGGCGAAACCGAATCCCGGGAGCAAGTTACCAATGCCACCAAAGAGATTAATCAATCCCGGCAGGTGGTGATTTTTAACCGGGCCCTTAAAGAGCGGTATCAGGCTCTGCTTCAATATCTCAATACTCTGGAGCAAAAAGATCTAAACCTTCAACTACTGCAACTATACCAGGACCGGTTAAAGGTGCTGCATAAACATATAAGAGATGAAATTTTTTCCATGAGTGAAATAATCAAAACCGAAGATGATATCATCGATATTCAACTGGAGTTGGCCCGGCTGGACAATTCTGTTCATAGCAAGGAAGCCCGGCTCAATACTCTGGCTGGTTCCAATAAACAGCAGGTTACCTTTCCTGCCCCCGAACTAATTGACATTCCTGCCATCCAAAAGATGGTAAAAAAGGATAAACTTCTCTTGGCCCGTCAAAATATATTTTTTCACAACCGGGCGGCCCGGCTCAAATTGGCGGAGTCCAGGTATCAATTGGAAAAAGCCGGCGAGCGCAACTATTTGAGTTTTATCCGTACCTCTTATGATAATGAGGATCGGGATCAGTTGAGGAGCGCTTTTTTTGTGGAATTTGGATTCAATCTACCCTTTATCAATCGAGATCAGGAGGGTATCAACCGAAGGAAATTGTCCTATCTGAGGGAGAAACTGCAGATGGAGGAGTCTCAGCAGGAGTTGGCGGAGTCGATTTTTTCCAACCGCAAGGCTCTGGAGCGCTTGATTATCCAGCACGGCATCCTCATGGAGCGCAAAAAGGGTGGAAACGCTGAAACCTCTTTTAAAAAATATCTCTCTATAGAGGGAATTGATCCCCTTACCCTGTTGAAGTTAAAAGAGAGCATGATAAAAGGAGACCTAAGGCTGGCCCGGATAACCTTTAGGGTTCGTGAACGCTATATCAATCACTTGAGCGACTTGGGAAAATTGGTGGATAAGCCGCTGCGGAACTATTTGTCACCTACTATGGAATTGCTTGGTCCATGATGAGTAATGAAAAGCAAAAAGCGATCCCCGCTCGTCTTGACCGGTATGAGTTGAAATACCTGATACCCGAGTCTATGATCCAGCCCATCTCCGATTTTGCTTCCATCTATTGCTCCCTAGACAAATATTCTTTTCGAGAGCCGGATCAATTTTACCAGATCAACAACCTCTATTTGGATACTCCCCAGTTTCTATTTCTCAGAAAGCGTATTGAACAGGATCCAAACCGCTTCAACATGCGGGTGCGCTCCTATGGTTCTGAGGCAGCGCTCCCCTATTTTGTGGAAATAAAACAAAAAATAGGCGGGGTAGGGCGAAAATATCGTGCTCCAGTGGATAGCCAGGCCTGGCAGGAGATATTTTATGATCCAGAACAATCCTGCCAACTTGAATCGGGCCAGGACAATGCCTCCCGGAGCCGGAAACTGTTTTACCGGATGATGTGGACCTATAATGCAGAGCCCAAGGTGATAACTCAATATTGGCGGAAAGCTTTTGTGTCCAATGTTAACGACTATGCCCGGGTAACCTTTGATATTAAACTTAGGTGCCAGGCGGAAAAGGGGTTTAATTTAAAGCCGGACCAGGCCCAGATGGTCTCCTATGATCATCCCGAGTCTTTTCGCTATACTGGGGGCAATGTGATTTTGGAACTAAAATGTTATACAGCGGCAGTACCCCTGTGGATGATCGATCTGATCCAGACTTTTGATCTGAGCAGGAGCAGTTTTTCCAAGTATCGATTTGGAATGACCGATCTATCCAGAATGTGGAAGTATCACCAGGCCGCCAGGCAATCGATTTTTGAATAACCATTTTTAAAATCCTGGAGTCGCATTGGAGGCAGAGATTTAGAACTCTCAAACCGGCGATTCAGGTGAAATGGAGAGGTTTTATGCTAGATACATTAACAGTGCAAACCACTTCTTCCCATCCCACCTTACTGACAGTGTTCTATGCAAGTTGCCTCTCTTTTGTGTTGTCGGGGTTAGTGGCTTTTACCTACCGTAAAACCTTCAGGGGGTTATCTTTCTCCCGTAACTATGTGCAGGCTCTGGTTCTCAGTTCCATGGTGGCAGCCACAGTAATGCAGGCCATTGGTGACAGCCTGGCCCGTGGTCTTGGCATGATTGGCGCCCTGGCCATCATTCGGTTTCGGACCAATTTTAAGGATGCCAGGGATATTATCTTTATGTTTGCCGCCCTGGCAGCGGGCATCGCCTGTGGAGTCACTGCCTTTACCACGGCAGTGGTGGGCACTTTGGTTTATTGTCTGGTGGCAGTGGTGCTTTATTATTCACCCATGGGGGGAGAGACCTATTTTGACGGTATGCTGCGGTTCAATATTGAAAATAAATCAGATGAGCGCACCGCCCTGGAGGGGCTTTTAAACCAATATTGCGCTAACTTCGCCTTGATAACTCTCCGGGATCTGGCCCAGGGCAACCGGCTGGACTATGCCTATCATGTCAAGTTAAAAAGGGGAAAGAGTTCAGCAGATTTAATTGGTGATTTCCAGAAAAAAATCGGCTCGGTCAAAGGGCTAAGCCTGATGCTCCAGGAAACCACCATAGAACTTTGATCAGAACCTCAAATTACATGCGGGTTTGCTAAAGGTATATTAACATGTTAATTGGCAGATGGACACTCAAGCGCCTGGTTTTCAGATGGAAATTGAAAATAGCGTTACTCCCATTATTGCTGTTAGCGATTTTTTTATTGACCAGTTGCAGTGAAAGCAGTGTTGCCCAAAATCAGGATAGAGCATCTCTTTATCCTGGTGCCAATGTGCCGGCAATATCCAAAAACGTCAACGTTTTAGGCGCAATAA
>CAZTWC010000118.1:0-10262 GCA_964617105.1 uncultured Myxococcia bacterium | reverse complement strand
ATGGTAACTAGATCGGTTGGGATAATACACAAAATCGAAATGGCGGAGCTGTGTTTGTTTTCTGACAAATCGAAAAAGATAATAAATGAATAATATTTTTTATTTATAAAAAAGGAGGCAATTGATGAGTTTTTATGTTGACAGATATTTGAATCGAAAGCGGCTCTCTTTTCAAGTGGAAATAGTTACCCCTGTCTTTCTGGGCGGTGCTCAGCAAAAAAACGCCGAACTACGTGGAGCATCGATCAAGGGATTGCTGAGGTTTTGGTGGCGGGCGTTGTATGGAGTAAATAATCCAATTGAAATGTGCGAACGTGAAAATGAGATATTTGGATCCACCGATACAAAGTCGCTGATTTCGATTGTTATTAAATCAGACAAACTCAAATCATTGAATGGTACCAATATACCTAACGGAACTATGTTTACACCAAAGGGGAAGCATTTCAAAGTCAGCATAGTCAAATATCTGGGTTTTGGGCTTTATGATTTTGCAGATGGTTGGAAAAGAGATTATTTTCCACCTGATGGCAAATTCAATATATCCATCACCTTTAACACCTCTGAACAGGGGATAATAGACCAGGTGGAAAACAGTTTTAAAGCACTGGTTTGTTTTGGTGGTCTGGGAGCAAAAACCAGAAATGGCTTTGGTTCGTTGCATTTACCCGGATTACGTGGAGGTTTTAAAGACGGCGTTACCCGTTTTATTGATGACAATAGTGGTTCTCAGACAAAAATAAACTCAACAGGTCTAAAGCCATTTACCGCTATCAGCAACAAGAGCAAATTGTTTAAATATAACCATTATTACAAATGGGTGGATGCTTTGTCGGAAATCGGAATGAAATACAAAGATGCCAGGTTAAGTATAGAGCCTAGACACAAGTTTAAAAAACGCCCTCTGATTGCCAAGCCACTGATTATCAAAAAAGAGCGTGTAAATATCCCTGACCGTCACGCCAAACCATATTTTCTTCATGTTAATAAATTGGGTGAACAAAAATATCAGGGGCAGATCTTGTTTTTGCCTTACGATTATTATCAATCAGCACAAAAAACTGCCTATCAGGATGCTTGCACAAAACTGAACAAGCATTTATAAAAATTGGGAGGAAAACCATTATGGAATCTTTTACCACCGGTCCCGATTATTGGGACAGAAAATTCACTGCCTACATGCATGATCCTTTTGACAAGGTTTTTCATATCCCCGGTCACGAGGAAAGGGCAAAAAAAATATTTGAGATTTATGGCTTTGATCATCCAAACCAGAAATTCTGGAAGAGAGCTGATGCCATTGCCTCTGGTTTTGAGCGGGGACAGGTACCATCTTATAACAGCGATGAGCGTAAAAACGGAGCAATTAATTTTCTCGATAATCCTATACTTACCCACCCAATAACCGGCGAAGTGGGTTTGAAAATCGACTTGCAGATCGCTTTGAAAGGTGGAAATCACAAAGAAACAGCCGAAAAAATCAATTCACAGGTTATCAAATACCTGAAAGAAAAAATTGGTATGCAACCAGGAGATGGCGGCTACTCTGATCGATTCGCCGGTGATAATGCTACTTTTGCCATCGCCCGTTTCCTCTATACCCACTTGGCACTACGGTTCAAACTGGCGGAAGATAATGTAGCCGACCTGGGAGCATTGTGGCACCGCCTCCCAGCGGACAGCAGGTTCCCAGACCATAGCATATGGCAGCACAATGGACTTACATCAGCGCTTTATTCCTGCATGGAACTAGCAGAAAACGAATCTGGTATCGGGCTGATGGTGTTCAGCATAACCCCGGTTCAACCCTTCATTTCCACTGCCAGAAAATTGAGGGATTACTGGTCTGGCTCAGTGTTATTGTCATGGTTGGCCTTTGAAGGGATAAAATGGGTGATGGAAAATTTGGGTCCTGATCACTTACTCTATCCATCGCTAATCGATCAGCCATTGGTTAACGAATACCTTAATAAAATGTGGAAAATCGATGATATCAAATTTTGGGATAACCAAAAAAGAGAGATTGCCACTTTGCCCAACAAGTTTTTATTTTTAGCCCCAATAAACAGAGTCGAAGAAATAGCCGGGCAAATCGAAGAGAATATTAAGACCGCCTGGAAAAGGATATCCCAAAATACTGTGGCGATGATCGAGAAATTTCTTCCATCTCTACCGCAGGAGGAGAAACAAAATCTGAATCAGTTGTTCTCCCGGCAAAACAGTAACTACTGGAACCTACAGTGGAGCGCTGCATCGCTGGTGAGTAAAGATAACACTAAAGAGATTGAAAAACTTCTATCACCGACACAATATCAAAACAACTTTGAGATGCTCGATATTTTTAACCGGATTCTAGTCGATCCTCAATACAACCACTATGATAAATCAGGTACAGGGCTATTATATTCGATTAGCCACTCTTTAACCCAATCTTCTCTGGCTTGCATAAAAACCAGGAGAGAGATTACCAGATTACCGGAAAATGGTGAAAAATGTCACCAGTGTGCTGAGTTTGAAGTTGTCCACCCAATGAAATATCAAAACGATTTTTCCACCCTCCAATATAAGGAAAAAATAAATTCTTTTTGGCAATCTTTGAAAGAGACATGGCACAATAAACACGATTTCAATCCACATGAAAAACTGTGTTCCATCTGCCTGACTAAGAGAATTGCCTACCGGGTGATTGAAAAATCTGGCAATGATGAGAAATTGGGACCCCCTCATCAAATATTATCTGCCACCTTCAAAGATAAGGAGGGATTTCCTTCAACCACCGAAGTATCATTATATAACTACTTCAAGCGAAAAATGATAACTAATGTAAGAGAGAAGCGAGAAATCGCCAACCAAATTCATGAGTCATCTGAGGAAAAAGGTGGCAAAGGAATAGCGAATCGAGACCGCTACTATGCTATTTTGATGATGGATGGCGATAAGATGGGTAAACTGGTTAATGGCGAGACAATTGACTCTACCTGGGAATCCGTGATGCATCCTGATATTGTCCGCCGCCTGAAGGAGAGGGATTTCGCCGACAATTTCCGCATAAACTGGGGCAAGATATTCACGAAAAAGGAGAAACGACTGCTCACTCCATCTGTTCATGCAGCGATTTCCGAATCCCTGGGAGATTTTGTCATATACGGAGTGGCTCCAATAATTGATAAATTCGAGGGCAAATTGATCTATGCCGGCGGCGATGATGTATGCGCTGTATTACCGATTGACAATGTGGTCAAGGCAGCTAGGGAGATAAAAGATTATTACAACTCTTCATTCAAGTTGATTCAAGATAATCAAAGGGTAAATAAAGATGTTGGTGGAGATTGGACAGTGGAAAGAGGGAAATTATCAATTAATCTGGGAGCTGCTAAAGATATTTCCATCTCTGGTGCTATCTTGATTTGTCACCACAAGGAGAGCCTGAAAGAGATGATTTTAAGGGCGCACTATTTGCTGGATGAAAAAGCCAAACGGGAAGGTGGACGAAACTGCCTGGCTATCGAACTGCGAAAAAGATCAGGGGGGGCACGCTATTTCAGACGTAAGTGGAGTGATCGAACCTGGGATGATTTTGAGTTTATCGGTGAGCATATTGGTAACAGCGAAAAAGCCCAGGTTTCTACTTCACTGGTTTACCGGCTAGAAAATTTTCGTTCTGGCATCGAGGCTATTTTAGAACATGATGGTTATCGACATCTGCTGGAGAAATTTATTTTAAAGCAACTCGACCGTTCGGCAATTGGCGATAACGCTAACCAGGAAATATTTGCTCAAATGATGGCCAAAATAGTAGTGGAAAGAGATGTTGATGATAGCAATAAAAACAGCCGAAACAAATACTGTCCGGAAGGATTGATAATCGCCAGTTTTTTAGCCAAACAGGGAGGACAAAATGATTGAATGGTACAACTTTTATCCCGCCGATACCCTTTTTATCAGGGGTGCCGAGCCGATGAACCTGGGTGAAAATCATACCGCTTCGGCCAATTTTCCTCCGCCTGTTTCAACTATTGCAGGGGCAATCAGAACTGCCTGCCTGAAACAAAATAGTGTTGATTTTATTGACTACAAGAAAAATCGAAATATAGACCAAAAAATTATCGATGCAATTGGAAAAGCTGGCGATCCCCCTCCTTTTGAGGTGTTAGGTCCTCTTTTTAGTGCAAAAGAAAAAATATTTTTTCCGGCACCATATAGTTGGTTTATGGAAAAACAAACCAAAGAGATTGGTAAAAGACAGATATACAAATGTAAATATTTGCAGAGTTCTTTAATAAAGGTAAAGGGAAGCAAAACATATTGGACAAAAAGCCAGGGTGGAGAGTTGGAAAGCCTGGGCGGCAAATGGATTGATTTTTCCGCTCTGGACAATAAAACCGACTCTGTATTCTATCTTCCGAATGAAAACGATACAAATAGAATAGATAAACATGAAAACATTTTACTGGAAAACGAGGCACTGTTTGGTTTTGAAAGCAGAACGGGTATAGCCCTAAAAAAAAACCGGGGAGTTCGTGAACATCGTCTTTATTCTTTTAGTCATGCAAGACTGAACAGTGGTGTGAGCCTGTTGTTTGGCCTGAGCACAGACACAAATATTCCCCTTAACAAGGATGGTGTACTCACTCTAGGTGGTGAGCAGCGATTTGGCCACTATCAAAAAGATATTAAATTTCCAACTTCTTCGATTGGAATGGAAGTGTTATCCGGCGGTACAGATCTTGATGCACGCTATATGTCACTCTCGATGTTGCCGGCCAACGATGATGCGAATCAGGCCCTGGTTGCCACCGGTAAACCTCTCTATCTTGGTGGCTGGGATTTGAAGAAACGTTTTCACAAGCCAATGCAAGGTATTTTTCCAGCCGGAACTGTGTTCAATGAAAAAATCAATAGCAATTTTATCGATATTTAGACAAGGAGACTAACATGTTTAAGAAAGAGATCATTTCACTGTGTCAACTGTACGCTGTTTCTCCAATCCATGCCGGAAGCGGTTCTGCCACCGGTGCTGTAGATCTGCCCATTCAAAGGGAGCGGCATACCAACTGGCCCCACATTCAGGCTTCGGCGGTAAAAGGGGCTTTTCGAGCCCATTTTCGTAATTTCGCCGATAATAATGCCAGGGAGCAAATAAACCAGATATTTGGGTCTGACGAGCAAGACGGTTGGGACAAAAAAAAAGATAACCTGCCTGGTGCGGTTGCCTTTTTTGATGCCAAGATATTGGCTTTTCCCGTGCGCTCCAATATTGCCCCTTTTGTATGGGTTACCAGTCCGGCAGTTTTGCAACGGTTAGAAAATGATCTCAGGTTTGCCGGTCTCGAATTAGGAGGTGAAATCCCGAATCTCGAAGACACACAAGCCAAAATTATCGGAGATAACAAAAATAATATTATTGGAGAAGTTATATTAGAAGATGCAGTAGTAAATGCCCAGGGAGATTGTCGGTTTAATTTCTTTAAAGATAAATTCAATAACCTGGACAGGTTGCTAATAATATCTGATAAGATGTTTGACTATGTGGTTTCATCCTGTACAGAAATTCAAACCCAAATTAAAATTGATGCCGAAACCGGCACAGCTAAAGATAGTGCTCTCAGGTACGAAGAACTTCTTCCTTCTGACACAGTCATGTATTCAGCCGCTCATTATAGCCGGCAAAATTTTGAAACCATAATTCAGGCCAACCAAATAAAAACTTGGCTGGAAGATGCAGTCAAAGATTTTATCCAAATAGGGGGCGATGAAACCCTGGGACGTGGTATTTGTCAAATTTCCTGGATCAATGGAGGTGCCAAATGAGAACAGTGGAACAAAAGAGATCTGAGTATGCTTTGTCCATGGTATTGGAAATACCAGATAAGAAAAAAGGTAAATTTAAAAACTTCGCCGCTGGTGCGCCTTCAATGATTTTACAAAACGGCTTTGGCCAGGCCCTGGCTTTCTGGTTGTCAAAAGCAGATGAAAACAACAAGCAATCAACTTTGGTGAATATGGTGATTCAATGGCTTTCATATAAAAACAAGGATGTAAACAACAACTTTGTCAGCCAGACTAATCGTAAGGAATTCATGCTGGAAATCTCCAAAATGAACCAGGTAAAATATCTGAATGCCCAAAATGAAACCCTGAAACTGTTGCAATGGGTAAAACGTTTTGCCAATGCAAATTTCTAAGGAGGCTTTGATGATTTATCCATTCTGTAAAGACACTCAAAATTGCCTGTCAAACTATTCGAAAGGTAATTATTCTCTATGGTTCAACAAATTTGTCCCTGTAAGTGAACAAAATATGTTTAAATACTGTGAAGAAAAAACCGGCAAAAGTGAAAATGCTCTAAACTATTACCAAAAACAATACGAAAAGGTTGTTAATGGTAACCCGGAACTAAACAATTTACTGCTGAAAAAACATCACCAACAGATAGAGTTTTGTGAAAATATGTCCAGTTGCTACCATATACTAACTCTTACAGCCAAATTGCAAAGTCCGTTGGTGATTGGAATTGGTCAAACCCATCCCTGTGAAACCGGGATAACCTTTGACCATAACCTGGGTATAACTTATATCCCAGCCTCCAGTCTAAAAGGTGTTATCAGGTTTGCTCATACTCTGGAAATACTGAAAAATTATCCTCTTGATAAATTGAAAAATGACAAAAACGGACTCTATTTGGATGAGACCGATCCAGCCACATTTATTAGTGAAATATTCGGCGGTGAAAAGATGTGTGATGCCAAAAAAGAGATGTGTGCTTACCGTGGCAAAGCGATTTTTCTCGATGCTTATCCAACGGTCAAACCAGAACTTTACGTTGATATCATGACTCCTCACTATGGTGATTATTACTCGGGGGATCGACCTAAACCGCCAACCGACACCCAGGATCCAAATCCAATTAAATTTTTGACTGTCAATCCAGGTATTTCATTTGCATTCAGGGTACTTGTAGAAAAAACAGAAAATGGCGAAAAGCTAACGAAAATGGTAAAAATTGCTATCGGACACGCCCTTGAAGATGAGGGTATCGGAGCTAAAACCGCCAATGGGTACGGCCGTTTTTCAATTTCTATCCAGGATAAAGAGGATGATGGCTTATTAAATAACATAAACATATGGCGGATTTCGGAAGATCCAATACTTCAGATAAAAGACAAGATTGATATATGCAATGGTTGGGGCGAATTAAAACAAAAGTTGGAAAATGAAGACTTTGTAAAACAACAGAACAATGTTGAGGTCGCCAGAAAAGTAAAGGAAAAAGCGAATAAATTCGCTCTGGGTGCAAGAAAAAAGGGGAAATGGACAGAAGACCGTGATCAATTAATTGCTGATTGGCTTGAACCGTCAGGCATCAAGTGGGAAACTTCCGTTGGAAAAGATACAGACACGCAAAATCCAATGCCAGTTGAGCATAATCTCTCCCTTATAGAGCAAGAACAAATGCAAATAATCAAAAAAATTAATGATTTTAATGATTATTCTCAACAGAATAAGTTTCAACTTGACGATCTATCACAGACTGTGGCCAGACAATTAAAGAACAAGATTAGCCAATGGGAAAAAGACCTACAAAAAAAGAAACTAAATAAAAAGAAAAAGAAGAAATCGAATATCGGCTCAAAAATCAAAATGGAACTGGGGAAAATAGATTCCCATATTGAGAAACTGAGAAATAAATAATGCTATTTCAAAAATACGATTTTAAGTGTGTTTTTACCGACAATGCCGTTTTGCCGTATTATAAAGGTTCCACCTTTCGGGGGGCTTTTGGTAATGCGCTTAAAAGAGTGGCTTGCGCTTTGAAAAAGCAGGATTGCTCAGATTGTATTTTGCGGGAAAAGTGCATCTATTCTATTACTTTTGAAACCGATGACCGCAACAATGCCCCAAACGGTAACAAAAAGATTGCCGCTGTACCTCATCCCTATGTGATTGAACCACCTTTGACCAGTCAAACCGATTTTGACGGCGGTTCCACTTTTTGTTTTTCCCTTTTGCTGTTTGGTGAGGTGAATCAGTATCTGCCATATTTTATCTATGCTTTTATAGAAATGGGCAAAACAGGGATTGGCAAAAATATTGGACGACGGCGTGCCCGCTTTAAAATCGAACTGGTGTCGAGTGGAGAGAAGCCGGTTTTTTCATCAACTGATCAAAATGTTCAAGTTCCAGAGCCGGTATCGCTGAAATTGATGCCGGTTGAACGGGCACAAAGCGGCCAGTTAGGCAAAAGAATTAAGCTAAATTTTCTAACTCCACTCAGACTAAAACACAAAAACCAGTTCATGGCTGATTTGCCCTTTCATATATTGGTGCGGGCTATGCTGAGAAGGGTATCATCACTGATGAAATATCACGGTGACGGTGAACCGCAACTCGACTACGCCGGATTGGTGAGCAGGGCGGCAAACATCAAAGTGGTCAGAAACAACCTGAAATGGTTTGACTGGAAAAGATACTCCAGCCGCCAAGACAAAAATATGCTAATGGGCGGCATTGTCGGCGACATCACCTTTGAGGGTGACCTGGATGAATACCTACCTCTGTTCGATTTTTGCCAAAAGGTACATATCGGCAAACAGACTGCTTTTGGATTGGGGATGATGGATATCTCTTTATAAAATGGCAATATTTTATGTTACCGATCAGGGGGCCTCGTTGCGAAAGAGCGGCAAGCGGTTATTGGTCGAAAAAATGGGTAAGATTATCCACTGGGTTCATGCTTTCAAGGTGAACCAGATGGTGTTGATGGGAAACATTAATCTTTCGCCGGCAACTATCAATTTTTTGCTCCAGGAGGGTATAGACACCGTTTTTATGTCGATGCGGGGCAAATACCGCGGTCGTCTGACATCGCAATTTGGTAAAAATATTGACCTTCGGCGGGCACAGTTCCAGAAAATGGAGGATAAACAGTTTAAGTTGGAACAAGCCGGCAAATATATTACCGGTAAACTAAATAATTGCCGCACTCTACTACGAAGCCTCAACCGCCAACTAAAAAGTGAAAAGGTGATCAATGCCCTGCATCAAATACGGGTGCTGTCCAAAAAAATCCCCGACTGTGTTTCCACCAAAAGTCTTATGGGTATCGAAGGCAAAGCGGCAGCGGTATATTTTGGTTGTTTTGCCGAATTGATCAAGGTTAAGGAGATTAGTTTCAACGGTAGAAATCGGCGACCGCCCAGAGACCCTGTCAATGTACTCTTGAGCCTGGGCTATACACTTTTGGCCAATGCCGTCCAAACCCAGGTGAATATTGTCGGACTCGATCCATATCTTGGTTGTTTGCACGAACCCGAATACGGCCGACCCTCGCTGGTGCTGGATATTATCGAGGAGTTTCGACCGGTATTGGTCGATGCCCTGGTGCTGGCGGTGATCAACAAGAAGATCATCAAAAACCTTGATTTCTACTGTCCTGACGAAAACGAACCGGCGGCATTTGATTTTGCCGAGGAGTTTCCGGCAAAGGATGATTATCCGATTATCCTCACTCACCAGGGGATGAAAAAGTTTTTAGTGCAATTCGAGTCGAAATTAAACCAAAAGATATTTTATGAACCACGCGGCAAACGTTTTACCTATCGTGATATCCTCCTGGAACAGGCAAGGCTTTTGGTCCGTTGCCTGGAAGATGAAGAGGAATATCAATCCTATGTGATGAAAGGATGAGAAGTAGAAAAATTGTATTATGTTATAACCTATGATATAGTAGAAACAAGCAAAAGGACAAAAATGGCCAAAATTTTAACAAATTATGGTCAGAGAGTGCAAAAAAGTGTGTTTGAGTGCAATCTCAATGACAGGCAATTTTTAAAATTAAAGCGGGATCTGGAATTTCACCTGGACAGAGAAGTTGACAGTATCCGCTATTATATTCTCTGTAAAACCTGTAAAGGCAACATAGAAATATCCGGCCTGGGCAGTGTTCGCGATGACGAAGAGGTCATAATTGTGTAATTTCAACGACTTAGGCCGAAAAAACAGGGATCTAATATAAATAATCCAAATCGGACTTAAGTTATTGAAATCATTAAACAGTGCATTTCAAGATCCCTGATCTTGTAAGCGCATGATATTATAGGAGAAAACCATGATTCCAAAAAATGGGGTGCAGGGTATGGGGGATATACCCCCGAGATCCCTGTTTTTAGGGTATATTTCCCAACATTTTCAATTGCCTGCAAAGAGTGGTATCCAAATCCATTGACCTGATTAGAAGGGATTACGACAAAAATATCTCGCAT
>CAZTWC010000117.1:0-10280 GCA_964617105.1 uncultured Myxococcia bacterium | reverse complement strand
GCCTTCAATATCGCGGAGGCATTGGCGAATAAGCGTTAGTTGGCGTTGAGATCTCTCTGAAATGAGGACAGACAACTGCTTAAGGAATAAAGTGGAAGCAATAGAACTTAACATTTCGCGGGGATAGGCAAAAATACCCAAATTACAACAGGCTTTGATTGTGCGTCCGGAAGCTGGAGATATCATGCCTGGCAGTAATGGCCTTCGGAAAGTCCGGTGGAAATTACCAGGGCAAGGGAAGCAAGGTGGATTGAGAGTAATCTACTATTGGGATCCGCCAGTTGAAAAAATCTATATAATATTTGCTTACAAAAAGAGCAAACAAACAGATTTATCACCGGCACAGGTAAAGGTATTGGCAAAATTAGTGCAGGAGAATCTCAAATGAACTCAAAAGATTTTGAACAACTTACCCAGAGTATCAAACAGGCAGGGGCTATAAAAAAGGACAAACTAAAGGCCAGCCGGGTTTTTGAGTTCAGCCCAATAGACATTAAAGCAATAAGAAGCCGGTTAAACAAATCCCAGTCCGAGTTTGCGTTAATGATTGGGGTAAGCAAATCTACTCTGCAAAACTGGGAGCAGGGACGACGTAAACCCGCCGGACCGGCAATGGCCCTTTTAAAAGTGGCCTCTGAGCATCCTGAGGCGGTGGCGGTAGCGTTGATTTAACTATCCCCCCGCTGGTCACCTGTTGGTCAGTGGGTTTTTCTGCATTAATGGACATGGGATGTCATGGGGGGGATGGGACAATATGCACTGATACTTTTTCTTTATGCTGTTTAAATAGTGCTCAATTGCTCTTTTAGGAATTGAATAGCATTATCGTATGGTCAGAATCATTCCATACCTCATCAAACAACCGTTTGAATTCTTCTTCCATACGTTTTGCGAGACTTGGAATACGAGAAAAACGGCGTGGCAGATGAGCAGTTAAGTAATGGCTAAACTTTTCCTCTGAAGATAACGTTTTATCCACTCCCCAGGGTAAGAAAATCGCCCTGCCGTTGTCTTTGGGATTAAAATAAACAAAAAAGTTGTTACGGTCAAAACTATATCCGTCAACTTGGGCGACCATAATCTCGAGGGCCCTGTTACTCCACAACCTCCGCCCTCTTTGGTATCATCACAACCCTTTACAAAGGTTCTCAACTCACCAATTGTAGGCAGCCGCCAGTCGGTAAATTTTTGGGTGTCAAGGTCTTCACAATATTTTACGGCTTCGTCCCAGGTCATGCCATCGCTGCTGCCAGGTTCTTGCCATACTGTTTCAGTTGAAGAGTTATTGTTATTGTCACCTTTGCCAGTGGTGCCAGAACCATCGGTAGCGCCATCTTTGCCGGTTTCATCGGTCTCAGTTCCATCTTTTTGTTCACCATCTTTATTTTCGGTATTTCCACCCGTGGTAAAATCACCATTTGAGGTAGAATCTTTTTTGTCAGTATCTGATGAGGAGCCGCAACCGACAAACCCCATTAGAAAGAAAAACATCACCAATAATACCACGTTTGTTTTTAGTAGAGTTGTCATATTTCTTCCTGAAGATTAAGTTTATATTTACATGCCAGATGGTCAATAAAATATCAAGTACAGTTATATGCCGTCTCTGATTTTTGTAGATCGGAATTGTATGCAAATTTAAGGGCAGATTTTCGAAATTCTGCAGAAATTCGTTATGAATTGGCTAAATTGAGAGCCCACTAAGAATCAAATAGCCGCATCCTGTATCCAGCGCAGTCTTGTTCTTGTCGTTACCATAAGCGCCAACAATAATATCCTCTCGACCATCGCCGTTGACATCTCCGGCACTTGCCACACTCGCCCCGGCAAAATCGTTCCCGCTCTCCCCAAGGAAACTATAGTTTGCCTTAGAAAGGGAGATCTTTGTTTCTTGTCCCAGACTTGTGGCCAAGATAAGATAAGCCTTTCCGGCACTGGTACCACCATCAACATTGTATTTAGCCCCCACAATAAAATCTCCACGACCATCTGCGTCCACGTCTCCGGCACTTGCCACAGAAATACCAGCTCCGTCGTAGCTATTTTCACCACTAAAAATATAGTCAGCTCTATCGAGTCCGATAGTTGATGTAGAACCGAGGCTGGATCCCAAAATGAGATAAACAGTGCCCGCATTATAGCCTGAGTTATCGCTGTTTTCAGCACCGATTAGGATATCGTCAAGTCCATCTCCATCTACATCCCCTGCACTTGAAACCGTTCCGCCGGCAGCATCCCCTTCTGCCTCACCAACAAAACTGTAGTTAGCCTCAGACAAATTAATAACAGCCTGTTTAGCCAGACTTGAACCCAGAATGAGATAAGCCTTACCCGCCTTTTTACCTGCGTCATCATTATGCCGCGCGCCAACTAAAATATCTGAGAGGTTGTCACCATCAACATCCCCTGCGCTGGCCACCGAAACTCCTGCCCAATCGCCAAGATTTTCGCCCACAAATTTATAATCCGCCGAGGAGAGGTTGATGGACGCCGAGGCCCCCAAACTTGATCCAAGAATCACGTATGCTGCACCACAATCAAACCCACCATCATTGCTTCCATTTGCACCTACCAAAATATCGTCAAGACCATCTGCATCCACATCGCCCGCACTTGAAACAGATATTCCCGCTTTGGCATAGTCGTTTTCACCTACAAAACTGTAATCGGCCTTAGCCAGAGGAATGCTTGCAGAACCTCCGAGATTCGCCCCCAGAAAAAGATACGCTTTGCCGGCAGATGTTCCGCCTTCGTCGTTGCTATAAGCCCCAATCAAAAAGTCGTCCAACCCATCGTTATCCACATCACCTGCACTAGAGGTTGAAACCCCAGCCCAATTAAAACTGCCTTCGCCTAAGAAACAGTAGTCGGCAGTGGAAAGATCGATGGCAGGATTACTACCCAGGCTTGAGCCAAGAATTAAGTATACTTTGCCGGCGTTATTACCACCGTCATCGTTACCTTTGGCACCTACAAGAATATCGTCAAGTCCGTCACCGTCCACATCTCCCGCACTGGACACAGAAGTGCCGGCATTGTCGTAGCTATTTTCACCAATAACCTGATAATCAGCATAGGAAAGGTTTTGAAAACCAATAGCGCCATCACAATTGTAATCTGCCAAAAGGCCGTCTGTAGCATCAGGGTTGAATCGAGCACTCAAGTCATTGCAATCTCCCTTGCAACTAGAAATCCCATCTGCGTCTTCATCAAGTTGATTCTTACTGGCAACGAGGTCATCACAATCATCCGCGCTTAGTATTCCATCACAATCGGCATCCTTTGAAACGGCCCCCAGGGCCGCAGAGGTGTCATCACAATCATCCGCGCTTAGTATTCCATCACAATCAGCATCCTTTGCAATGGCCCCCAGGGCCGCAGAGGTGTCATCACAGTCGTTCACCGCAGGCACTCCGTCGTTGTCCTGGTCAACAATCGCGTCAGCACCGTCGCCTCCATCCGGTGTAGTCTGACTTTGATTACTACTATTTGCGGGAGACGAATCTTGAGTACACGCGGTGAGTTCAGCCAATAAAAACAAAAATGCGAACAACCAAAAAAAGGATAAACATTTCATATGAAATCTCCAGACTGGTTTCGTTTTAGGGTATATGGTATAGGGAAGTTGAGAGGCATTTTAGCAAATGGGTATAGGAAAAACAAGAGAGATTTGTTTGCTAATCCTGAAAAAAAGTGATTTTCCAAAGTCCATCAGCTTCCTTCATCAAAAACCATTTGGCATTTCCCGCCATGGTTATCACAGCATTGCCAGAATTAATTGAGATTGATTTGATTTGAGATAAAAATTTCATTAATTCATAAGAAGAACGATTAGCAAGTTGCTCACGAATAAGATCTAGCCGGTTATAGTAGGGACTGTTTTTAGAAAAATATGAAAGAAAGGTTCTAATTTCACTATCTGTTACTGCCTCAGGATCCTTCTGCAGCATCTTTAGACCAATCTCTTTGACTTGACCTAACAGTTTTATCAACTGTTCAGAGTTACTTACCCGCGGTTCGCATTTTCCTGAAAAGGTATTGCAGGTTTCATAGTCTTTACAACGGGTTTCATTACAGGTGTTAACACAGCTCCAGGTCTCTGGGTCCCAGGATTTTTTACTATTTTTACATTTTTTCGGATTCCCGAAGTCACTAAAAATAAAATAAAATAAATATGGATAAATTGAAGCCGTTGAAGGGGATAATTTGACATAGACTTTATTTCCTTTTTTATTGACCAGATCACTTTTCAACACCCTTTTTAAGGATATCATTTATGAAATTTTATCTCAAATGCTTATTTTGTTTGCTAAAAGTGCGAATTAAACTACAATAGATCTATCTTTAGACCAACGGTTTTTTATAGAAGATTAAGTTATGTAAGTTTCATTATGAGTGAACAGGAGATCTTATTAATGATGTTTCAAAAGTTATACAAACACCTGATAATAATGAAGTTGAGAGGTGTAATTCTTGTTTCAGTATTTGCTCTTCTGTTAGGTTGCGGTGTGGGAAACAATAAAAGCGGACCACTTGACAGCGAACAGGCGGATAGAAACAAATCGTTGGCAAGTGATAGCGAAACCCCCGGCTTACAAGGGAGTGAAAAACTGGCTATTAGCCTGGGCTCGATTCAGGAAAATTTGTTGCCCATAAATTTGTTGAGTTATCAACCTGGACCTGAAAGAATTATCCCTCTAATGCCCGACTCGCGGCTTGAAATGATACTTCAAGTATATTCTATATCCAAAGATTACCAGGACATCCTTCTCCAGTTTTGCCTCCAAACCCCGGATACGGGCGAGTGTCACCCTCTTGAAGTATGGGACAGTTCCTTAAATAATTACCGGGATAGGCTCCCAGTGCTAAAAATACCAGCAGAAATTGTTACCAGTATTCCTGTCTCCCTCCATATCCCTGGAAAATTGGCAGGGGAATTAATCCGCGATGTTGAGGAGACAAAGACCTATCCGTTAAAAGTATGGCAGACTCAATTTCCCGGGGATAAAATCCTGCTAAAAGAGATTAAAATAAAACTTCCATCTCCCAGGAGGACTCCTTTGGAGAGTGGGTCAGATGACGAAAAACCCCTGGAGTTTTCCAAGGCATATGATAAAGATTTCGCCAACCAATATTTTGGTGCGTTTTTTTCAATGGACGGTTTGGCGCGATTTCATAAAGAAGGGGCGGATTTAAAGGGCAATGTAGGTGTAAATGTCACTCTTTTTGAGCGCGAGTTCGACTTCTACCGGGCTTCGGCCGATATAAAGA
The DNA here is from genome assembly GCA_964617105.1 of uncultured Myxococcia bacterium. Taxonomy (GTDB): domain Bacteria; phylum CAZTWC01; class CAZTWC01; order CAZTWC01; family CAZTWC01; genus CAZTWC01. The sequence continues at coordinate 5,009 of CAZTWC010000117.1, read as the reverse complement.
CCCTCTATTTCCGCAGCGCCAACTCCCATTATAAATACATGACCTACTTTCTCGGGGCTCTACTCTGGAGTAAAAAGCGCTTTGGTTTTGGTTACACCTGGTCGGACAAAGTCAAATGGCTCAAAGAAAAGAAGATAACAAAAACTATTTTCATGGGCCCTATACCCGTGGAAGTTACTGCCGGTGCCAGCGGTGAAATTGGTATTGAATGGAAAATTATAGCCGGAACAGACCTGGACGCTAAAGTGTGGCCCTATTTTAAAATTGGCACTTTTGCCTCTGCCGGTGTTACCATCAAGGCGGCTTCATCCGGTGTAAAAGGGACCCTGGACCTCATTGGAGACAGACTCTTTTTTGAAGGCATGTGCTACATGAAACCCACGGCGGATAATAAGGAAATCAGCGGAAATTTGCAATTTACCATAACCAACGATTTAATCGGGCCCAAAGGTAGACTGGGACCTTTTATAAAATGGTACACACCTGGTATTTGCTGGAAAAGGAAGTGTTTTTTCAGGATGTGCAGGGAGGTGCCGATTCCTTGTTTTAAAATCAATCAATTAACCTGGTGGTGGGTAAACTGGACCGCGTTCAAGCAAAAAATGGTATTGTTCGATAAAACGGCCAGTAAGACTTTTTTATTGCCTTAGGGCTTGCTCAAAAATTAATTCGCACATGATTAAAGAAAAAAATAAAAAGAGAATGAAACCACTGGCCCTGGGTGCTCTGGTTGTTTTTCTGTTTTTTGGGATTTGTTGGTCATGGTTTGTTTCCTGTCACAATAAAAATTCGCCAATATCGCTGAAACAGGGAGGGATTGAAACTCGTCCACAGCCTGCTGACCCGAAAAAAGAAATAGCCGGGAATAGTTGTATGTTCAATTGGCTGCAAGAGAGCCGCCAAATGTACCATTATAAGAGTAAATACAATCTGGAACTATTCAGTCAGCTGGAAAATGAACCAGGTAAAGGAACTATTCAAAAGAGCCAAAATGTAGAGATGCTGATCAAAGGAACGCTTAATTTTCGTGTCTTTGGCCAAAAGAAGGGGGCGTTTTTTGTCGGTTTCCAGTTTTCATCCTGTACAGTGACTATTTCCGGTGAAAGAAAACGGCAATTGGAAAAAATCTATAGCAATTTTTTTCTGGTAACTTTTACTCCGGATGGCCGGCCTTTTCATATCACGTTTCCTGCAACCATGGCTCCCAAAGATCAAAAATCCCTGGGGGAGACCATTTATTCTCTGGCAGCGGTTTTTTCAGCCAATCTTCAGAAGGAACCTGGTAGCCAAGACCATGACAACCCTCTAGAATGGACGACTGTCGAGAGGAACTCCACTGGCAATTACCAGGCCCTCTACCAAAAAAAGGATGCCAAATGCCAAAGGGTATTCAAGAAGAAAAAAAATTACCTTAAGTTGGATTTTACCAACATAGCTGGAACTTATCCAAAAGAAGGAAATAAATTTAGAATAAGGGTTCTAAAGTCAAATTTCGAAATCCAGCCGGCTGGTGCTGGACATTCCTGGCTCAAGGGAGTCAATGGGGAAGAAACTGTTATTTTGGAATATGATTCCATCATGCTTAACCGGACCAAAAGCGAGATCTATTTAAAGTTGGTCCCATTTAAACCTGACGAAAAACTTCAAATTTGGAAAAAATTTAATGATTTGGCGGAGGTCATCCAGGCAGCATCAGGTGAAAACTCCACAGGGAACAGCGCTGCAATACCACCATCTTTTTGGGAGCAGCAAAAGATGGAGAGTTTAAAAGTTAAATTTGCCGGTGTAGATTTGGTTGAACTTTGCAGCAACCTGAAAAAGGCAGTTGCCGGTGATCTCTCCCCATCCGAGTTGACTGCCCTGGTTCATGAACTGCGCGATTATCTTCTCGCTTTTCCAGATGACGCCTACCTTAAGATACCCCGGATTATCAGGGCCAATCAAGATTTGGACCAGGCTGTTAACGTCATTGTCCATGCCCTGGAACTCGCAGGTCATGATCAGGCCCAGTCGGCCCTTTCAGATATCATCTCCAAAAAAGATTTTTTGAACAAAACCAGGCTGCAGGCCATTGTGGCAGCCGGCGACCTTGCCAAACCAGGGCATAAAATCATTGACACCATGCTGAATCTCATCTCGAACAAGGAATCCCGGCAGCCAAAATCAAGTGTAGATTATGGCGACCTAAGTGATACTGCTCTTCTGTCCCTGGGCCGGATTGGTAAACTCCTGAAAAATAGCGGAGAAGATGAGAGGCAAAAGTATGTGCTGGGGAAGATTTTGGATCTGCTGCATATGAGCAATGACAATTCTCGAAAGGAGACCTGTCTATTGGCCCTTGGCAACCTGGGTGATCCAATTGTGATTCCTAAACTGCAGGTCTTTTTACAGGACCCTGATGAAAATATACGTCAGGCCGCAGAACAGGCGCTGAATATGATTACAAGTAATGACTCACATGGAAAAAAATAATGCGTAAGCCCATTTTTGCACAAAAGAAAATACTAAAATCGACTTTCAATAACCAAAATTTAAAAATATTGGATCCTGTTCGGTTTATCCCTCAGTATGGCGTCTTTTTTCTATTTTTCTCCTTCTCCTTCTTATTTTTATTTGATGATTCTTTCGCCCAGGCAGGTAACGAGAAAAAAATTGTTCTTTTTCTAACCTTGACAGGACAAGGTTCGGAACATCCCAATAAAGTCAAGAATGGATTTCAACTGGCTTTGCAGGAGATGCTAACAAAGGGGAAAGTATCCTTGGCACCTATTGATATCCAGGGTTTGGACGATAAGTCGCTCAAAGCCAGATTTGATTCTGCCCGCAGTTATCCTGAAGTAATTTCAATTCTCACTACCAGTTCTCCTCAGACAAAACTTATCGTAGAGGAACCGGGGAAAAGGGACATTTTGGTAGTCTCTGCAACAGCCAGTTCCTCTCAGCTATTAGGAATAGAAAATCTTTTACTGATTGCGCCATCCAACTTTTTACAGGCAAAAGTGATATATCAACTCCTGGAAAAAAGAAAAATTAACCGTTTTGCCATCCTATTCGCGGACAATATCTATAGCCAGGATCTGTTTTCACTGGTTCACTCCCATGCCATGGCGGGAGAATTACGGCGGGGGACTACTGACAATATGAACCAGCCCCTCCATTTCCCGGCACTCGCCGGTTGTTTCCCTGTATATAACGGCCATGTTCCCCATCATAGCCTGGTACAACTAAGCAATATCCAGACCCTTTTGTTCCTTGGTTTTCCCAAAGATTTCATGACTTCTTTACCCCTGTTAAAAGGCTATGATTACCAGTGGTTCGCTTCCGATGCCCTCCATGATGGGCAAATGCTCCAAAAGGCAAATGAATTAAATGGCAATTTGACAGTGGTTACCTTTGGAATTCTCAATCCAGAAGGGAATGATTATCAAAATTTTGTTGTCCTTTACAAAAAAAAGTATGCTGTGGAACCTGACGTTTGGGCAGCCCTGGGATATGATGCGGGTATTTTTCTAAAGAAAACTATTTTAAAACTGGAGTCGGCTAATCAAGAGATCTCCCGCAGCAATCTGTTAAAAGCAGGCAGGGAGGTTACCTTTACCGGTCTCACTGGAAAAAAGGGGTTTGATCTGGCTCATAAAGAGGGGGTATTCGATTCGTACAAAGCAGAAAAGGGAGTGTGGAAAAAAAATGAAGATAAATAAGATTGTTCTAATAGCCCTTTTGATACTAGGTTCAGCAGCACTTTATACTTGCGGTTCAGATTCCTCGCCTACAGCTGATAATTCCGATGGCAGCCAGTCAGGTGATATTACGCAAGGCTCCATTCCCAAAATTATTCTGTTATTACCCCTATCTGGCAGTAACAGCGAGAAAGGGAACAAGATCAAGGAGGGGGTTTCTAAGGTTTTATCGACAAACACCTCCAGTCTAAAGTTGCTTGTGGAAGACATGGAATCAAATCAAAATATCCTTGTTGATAAATTTAAGACAGCCTGGCAGGATCCTGACGTCATTGCCGTTGTTTGTCAGACTTCAGACGCGGCTTTCGCCATTACTGCCAATCCTGAAATGCAAGATCTATTGGTAGTTGCAGTTACCGCATCATCGACAATGCTGGAGGGGATTAAAAACCTGGTGTTGATGGCTCCTTCCAACCGGCTGCAAAGCGATGCCCTGTTTACTGCCATGAACAAGCAAAAGGTTAAACACTTCGCAGTTGTTTTTGAAACCAATGTTTATAGTATGGATCTCGTTTCACATCTGTACGCCAATACCTTTGCCGCTAACCATGTTAAGCTTGAACAGACGCCACCAAAGTTATTGGCATCCTTTCCAGTAAACAATACAGACCTCCCTATAAATTCGCTTGTTAGCCTAAGAGAACAGGAAAAGTTGGATACAATTGTATACTTAGGTTTTCAAAATGACTTCTTCAACCTGGTTACCAGGAGTTTGAAAAATGATATCATGAAAGATATTTCCTGGTTTGGCGGAGACGCTCTCGTTACGGGGGAGTTATTGAAAAGATTAAACAATGCCTTGCCTGATTTACCACCTATTCATGCCATGGGTTTGGGCACGAGCGGCAATGACCTGTGGGAGGATTTCGGCACTGATACAGGAAATTTTCTATTAGGAGCAATTGAAGCCATCAGAGCAGAAAAACAAGAGGTTAACCGTGCCAATGTGTTAAAAAAAGCAAAATCCATGCAATATGAAGGAATGACCGGAGTTAAGGGCTCCCAAGATGAATCCGGCTGGTATGATATTTACCGGCCAGTGAACGGAAAATGGCAGAAATTGGAGTAATAATTGATTTGTAACTCCCAAAAACTAATTCAGCACGTATTTGTAGGATAATCCCCGATATCATTCCTTAAATTTCCCGCCGGTTGGTAAGTCAACTGTGAACCCCCATTGTGGTGATAAAATATGGCAATAATCGATATTGCTATAGGCGATTTCTGCATTTATGCTTGTGGATAAGTTTTTGTGGGTTACAATGAGCC
>CAZTWC010000116.1:0-10321 GCA_964617105.1 uncultured Myxococcia bacterium | reverse complement strand
GATGAAGCAGGAACTAAGCCGTGTACAGATTTGTACACATTTTAGAGAACGGTTTTGAATAACCCTTGCAAAGTGATTACAAATTAAATAAACTCACAGTTTAGAAAGGGTAGATTTATGGATTTGGAACAGTTGTTAAAAAAAGATACTGTGCTGCTGGATGGGGCAATGGGCAGTATGCTGATAGAATATGGGCTCAACCAGTTGCGGGAATCTACCGCCTGGTGGAACCTGGAGTATCCTCAAATAGTGCAAAATGTCCACCTGGAGTATTTGCATGCCGGCGCCGAAATTATCAATACCAATACTTTTGAAGCCAATTGGTTCAGGATGAAGAAATGGGGACTGGAAGAGAGAGTTATTGAGATTAACCTGATGGCGGTTGAGTTGGCCCGGGAAGCCTGTCCCTCTGGAAGATTGGTAGCGGGAAACATCGGGCCTACCGGAAAATTTTTAGAGCCCATGGGCACCTGTTCAAAACAGGAGTTGCAAGAGGTTTTTTATCAGCAGGCCAGAATTTTGGAGCGGGGAGGGGTGGATTTGTTTTGTATTGAAACCTTTTGCGACCTGGAGGAAGCCGTTTGCGCCATCAAGGCTGTCCGTCAGGTTAGTCAACGCCCACTGATGGTATCTTTGACCTTTAAAAAAGATGGCGATTGTTTTCACACCATGATGGGACAAGAGTTGGGGGAGTGTATCTCCACATTGGAAAAGGAAAAAGTAGACATTATTGGCAGTAACTGTGCTCTGACGCCGCTGGAGATGACCGGCCTGACTAATAGTATCAGGCAATTGAACTGTAAAATACCCCTGGCGTTAAAACCTTGTGCGGGGAGGCCCAAAAGGAGTAACAGCCAATACATTTATCCGGTTACCAGCGAAGAGTTTGCGGTCCAGGCGATGGCTCAAATAGAGGCTGGGGTTAAAATGGTGGGCGGTTGCTGCGGTACAACACCCGAATATATCAGAGAGTTGAAGAAAAGGATAAAAGATGGATAACCAAATACCTCCGGTAACAGAAGATAAAATTGAGATAATTCCGGCCGGCTTAACCCCGATTAAAAAAGGGTTTTGGGCCAAGACAGACAACAAGGTGTTTTTGACCTTTATACTGATGATGGTTATCTCGGTTTTGGCAATATATTTTTTTGAGAGCGGCATCAACCAGGGACTGAGTGATATTGGCGATATTGTTTGGTGGGTGTTTGTCACTGTTACCACCGAGGGGTACGGCGATAGAGTGCCGGAAACTGCCCCGGGCAGGATTATTGGGGTGATATTGATGATTGGAGGCATAATCATGGCTAGTATGATCAGCGGAAAAGTTGCCAGTGTGCTGGTGGAGAAAACCATTAAGGAGAGCAAGGGTATGAGCGACCTTAGTGATTTGAGTGGTCATTTTGTTATTTGCGGATGGAAGCATGACATGAAGACCACCCTGGAAGAGATTATTAGTGTAAATAGCCAATTACAGGACAAAATCGTGCTAATTACCAGCGCTTCCCCTGGAGTGATTAATGAATTGCGGGGAATGCCCCTGTTTACTTCACTTCATTATATTCGGGGGGATTTTACTGATGAATCTACTTTAATGCGGGCAAATATTGATAAAGCCTCCAAGGTGGTGGTGTTGGCCGACCAGAGCGATCTGCAAATGTCGCCTCAAGAAGTGGATGCCAGAACGGTGATGGCGGTTATGACTATTGACAACCTGAACAAAAATATCTATAAGTGTGCAGAAATATTGGAAGCAAAGTATGAAAAATATTTAAAAATAGCCTCTTGCGATGAGGTTATCAAAAGCCGTGCCTACCGGCGTACTTTGCTGGCCAATGCCTCGGCCGGCACCGGCATCTCTCACGTAGTAAATGCGCTATTAGATGTCCGGTCTCAAAAGCGGCTGGAAGTGATGGATATAAGCTCTGAATTTTTAAACCGCTCTTTTGCTGAATTGTCCAACCATCTTTATGACCAGAGTAATGCTCTTTTGGTGGGGCTTTTGGAAAATACCGGTAATTTTTTTAGTAAAAAGAAAAAGGCGATTCGCGCAGCCCAAATGACGCCCGATATCTCCACTTTGGTGGAAAATCTTAAGAATGTAAAAAAAATGGAGCCAAACTTGCCCATCATAAACCCGGCGAGGGGCTACCTGATTAAGAAGGGATCAAAAGCGATTGTAATTGCCGGCACTGCAAATTCGGATGCATCTCCACCAGCGGCGTTGCAGAACCTGAAATCGTCCTCGATGTAGTAAAAGATACGCCTCCGGCGATTTCAGGTTCTGCGCCTTGCTGGTGAAGCGCCTCCAAATTTTCGTAACGAAATTGATTTCCAGGTGGACACTATCAAAGCGCGAAGAGTGCGTAAATAATTTAGAGGAAGATATGTCTGAAAATATTATCTCTCATTTAAAAAATATCAGCCTGTTCAAGGATTTTGCAGATAATGATGAGTATCTGAACAAGATAATGGAGATTATCAAATTCCATTCCTGCAAAAAAAATACCGAAGTGATCCGCGAGGGAGAGCAGGGCGACTCCCTGTATATTCTTCACCAGGGTTCTGTCCATATCGAGAAGATGACCCAGCAGGGCGATCGTTTTACTGTTGCCACTCTGTCAGATCAATCGTTTAGTTTTTTCGGAGAGTTATCTCTGGTGGACGAAGAGCAGCGTTCAGCCTCGGTGGTTACTGAAACTGACTGCAAATTTCTCACCATCAACCGGGCCGATTTTTTGACCTTTGGCGATCGTTACCCGGAAATTGGCCTGCCCATTACCCGCCAGATTAGCAGGATGCTCTCTTCACGCATGCGCAAAGCCAATAATGATATTATAACTCTCTTTGATGCTTTGGTGCAGGAGATTGAAGGTGAGAGAGTTTGAGTCCCCGGTAGGCGCCCTAAGCGACCATTTGGTTGATCATTTGAGGGATTTCTTCCAGGCTGGCGACAACATCAATGGCCCCGGCTTCAATGGCTCTGGCCGGCATGCCGAAGACTACTGAACTGTCTTTGTCCTGGGCAATGGTGTATCCGCCGGTTTCCTTTATTTGGGTCATTCCCTCCACCCCATCTTTCCCCATACCGGTTAAAATAATACCCAAAGATTGATTCGGAAAATTTTGGGCCAGGGATGATAGCAACACTGTTCCAGATGGCCTAAAACCACATACTTGTGGTTTTGAGTGCAGGGTAATATGATGGTTTGTTACTTCCATGTGTTGGTTATCAGGAGCCAAATAGACGCAGGCCGGCTGCAGCCTATCGCCTTTTTGGGCCAATCGAACTTCAAGAGGAGATATTTTATTGTACCAGTTTACCAATTCGAGGGAAAATCCCGGAGTGATATGTTGTACAATTAAAATCGATGCCGAGAATTGGGGTTTCAGGTTTTTAAGGATATGTTCCAAAGCCATAGGCCCACCGGTGGAAGATGCTATTCCCACTGCTTTAAACTTGCCAGGTCTCGGTTTTTTAGACAACACCTGTCTGGTTCGGGAGATTCTTGGTCTGGATTTTTTTCGGGGCGTTTCTAAACCGGTCAGGGAATCGATATTGTTTATTAAAGGTTGGATCCAGTCGCCTAACATGTCTTTGGCTGGTTTGTTCACCAGTGCGGTGGCGCCGGCCATCATGGCTTTGATGGGTAGATCTTGGTCCTGGTTTATTTGCTCGTCATTGAGAAGAATAATCGGCACTGGTTGCCTATCTATTAGGTGGCGGATAATGAAGATTAAATCAGTTTTCTTCAGGTTGGTGCTTATAACCACGGCACTTGGTTTAAGTTGAGCGGCCATCTCCAGCACTTTCTCTCCAGCGCCGGTCTGACCGACTATGCTGATCTGTTTATGCTTGGATAGGGCGAAGGAGATTATGGCCCGATCAATTTGAGAACTATCTGCTAATAGGATTTTGATCATTAATGCTCTTGCAAATGAAATTCATCCACCAATACTTTAAAATTGGAGGTCATCTGGTTTAACTCAAGAATGCTTTGGGCCACCTGCTTGTTACCGCTGGCCATTTGTCCGACAATACCGGAAATTTCGGCAATGCTCTTAATCACCTGTTCGGTATTGCTTTTTTGCTGAAGGGTGACATTGGCAATATTATCGATGTCGCGGCTGGTGCCTTCTACCATCTGGTTTACATTTTCAAAAGCCGTGAAGGTATCCCGAGCCAAAATTACACCACTTTGGGAGAGACGGATCCCTTCCTCTGTGGCCATTACCGAGGAGTTTACCGCCTTTTTAATATCTTTGATCAACTCTTTGATATTCACTGCGGATTTGCTAACGTTTTCAGCCAGTCGCCTCATCTCCATAGCTACCAGAGAAAATCCTTCACCCGCTTCGCCGGCCCTGGTTCCTTCCAGAGAGGCATTAAGGGCCAGAATATCGGTCTTGTCAGCGATATTGCTGATTAAAGTAAGAATCTCCTCTATTTGCTGGCTGGTTTCGTTCACCATCAGAATTTTGTCGGCGATATTTTTATTTTGTCCTTCAATTTTTTCCATCTCCTGAAGCATGTGAGTCACTACTGACATTCCATTTTTGGTGGATTGAAGGGCTTGTTCGGAGGTTTCTGAAAGGGATACCGTGTTATCGGCTATCTCTTTGGAGGTTTCGGAAAGAGATTGCATGCTGCGCCAGCAGGCAAGCCAGTTCGCTAGACAAGTCTTCCCTTATCTGAATGGAGAAGTCACCTTCCTTAAGAGAGGAGATGGCCATCATAATTTCGCTCATATCCATAGCCAGATTGTTGCTTTCATCCTGCAGTCTTTGAACTTCCTGTTTGAGTTGTTCATTTTCTGTCTGTAAAAGGCCGTGTTTATGGGACAGATCATCCTTTTCTGCGGTCAATCTCTCAAACTCACTTGATTTTACGATCTTAAGCATGGACTTTCACCTTTGGTATCACCTAAAATCAGCCACTATCCTGCTGACTTTAAGTATGAAATTAATATAATAACCTGTTATTATCTTTAAAATTAGAAAAAAGGTCAAACAAAAAAAATATCGAGAAGCGCGATAAAATTATGGTAAAGTATATTGAAATGGAGAGATGGCGTCGGCGGAGAACGAATATATTCAGGCAGATTAGGATGGGAACTAATTTAGAGTGAGTTCCAGTTTTTTCTTCTCTCTCTCTTTTTCCCGTTTGTTGTTTTTATTGTCCAGCAGGGTTTTTAGTTTTCTTTCATTGTCCAGGATGGAGATGATGTCAAACAGGGGTTTGTACTCGTTTCTCATTGCGTATGTCCTCGTGTTCAGGTGTCGTAGTAGCAGGTGTTCTCAGAATTCCCCTTAAATGCTTCACCTATAACATCGACATTTTATCTCTGATGTTTAGAAATTATTAATTCCTGCGACTTTAACCAATTGAAACAGTTTTGCTCCGGCTGGAAGCCGGATTTCACAGGGTAAATGCCGGGTTGAAAAAATAATTATGAGTGATTGGTTGAAAAAATACCGTTCCTTTCAGGAGGCGTTGTCCCAGCCACTCCAAAAGATCAAAGGGGTGGGACCGGTGTTGGCCCAAAAATTTGCCCAGCAGGAGATTTTTAACCTGGGCAACCTGATCGATTATTTTCCTGGTACCTATACCACTTATATCTCTATTCCTATCGATTCTCTCTCCCAGGGTCCTCTGGATTATTCTTCTCAGCCTGAAGAGGAGCCAGAGAGAGAGTTGCGTAAAAATGTGGTCACCAAAGGGGTGATAATTTCTACCCATATATTATTTTTTAAGGGACGCCGGGTCCTGGAGGTACGTTTTGGCGCCCAGCCAAAAGGAGAGTGCCTGTTGCGGGGCAGGTGGTTCAATTTTAACCGGGGCCAGGCCAAAGGTTACCGGCCAGGCGCTCTGAAAGAGATCAGGGGAAAATTGCAACTCTACCAGGGAAAAGCGGGGGGCGGATTTATGATGATCCATCCCAAGGTTCGGCAAGTTAGAGATGATGATGCTGGCCAGGAAGAGGCAGATTTACAATGGGAACCCGGTTATAAGGGTTTGAAGGGCATAAGTGACCAGAGAATACAGCGTTTGGTTAAAGAGGCGCTCTCTATGGTGGAAAAAGAGATAGTAGATTGGATGCCGAAACCAATACGGGAGAATTTGATGTTCCCTCCGTTGGCAGAGGCGCTTTTTAATATTCACCAGATCAACAGAGAAAATAGTAACAAACCGGACCCCGAAAGAGAAATAAAATTGGCCAGGGAACGTTTGGCCTTTGAAGAGTTATGCGCCTGGCTGGCAGGTCGATGGTTCAACCGGCAAAGGAGAATGGAGAGGAGGGCTGCTCATATCCCATTTTGTGGTCAGAAGATGGAGCAGATGTCCACTCTTCTTCCATTTACCCTGACCGCTGCCCAAAAGAGAGTTGTAGCTGAGATAGGTGCTGATCTTGAACAGAATCGACCTATGTACCGGTTGCTGCAGGGTGATACCGGTTGTGGCAAGACCGTGTTGGCTCTGTTGGCATCTTTTGCCGCCAGGACCAGGGGGTTGCAGGTGGCAGTGATGGCTCCCACCTTAATTTTAGCCAACCAGTGGTATGCAAATTGTCTGGAATTTTCTGGTTACCTGGGATTGGAATCAGATGACATTCGTCTTTTAACCGGACAGACACCACTGGAGAAAAAGCGAATAATAGCCAGAGAATTGAAAGATGGAAGTTGTTCTATGGTCATAGGCACTCACGCTTTGTTTCAGGAAAAAGTGCAGTATCATAAATTGTCCCTGGTGGTGATCGATGAACAGCACCGTTTTGGTGTCAGTCAGAGGAGCAACCTGGTGGATAAAGGCAGATTTGGTGGCCAAGATATACCTCACCTGCTGGTTATGTCAGCGACTCCCATTCCCAGAACCCTGGCCATGGGCTTGATGGCTGATTTGGATTTGTCGGTGGTGGATGAACTTCCACCGGGTAGGAAGCCGGTAATAACCAGGGTCTATGAGCACAGTTTTCGGCAAGAGGCATTTGAGTTGATTTTTCAGCAGGCTAAACAGGGGCACCAGGTTTTTTTTATATGCCCTTTAATAGAGCAGTCGGACCAGGGGGATTTAAAAGATGTGCAGAGGGTATATCAGGTATTCTGCCAGCGTTTGTTCAAGAATTTTACCGTGGATCTACTTCACGGTCGAATGACTGGGGATGAGAAAGAGGTACGCATGGCCGCCTTTTGCCAGGGGAAAACCCAAATTTTGGTGTCAACCACCGTAGTAGAGGTAGGGGTGGATGTGCCCAGGGCAACAGTCATGGCCATTGAACATGCGGAGCGGTTTGGCCTGGCTCAGTTGCACCAAATGAGAGGTAGAGTGGGCAGGGGAGGGGAGCGTTCATATTGTTTGTTATTAACTGGGCAGGAGATAGAATCGGAGAGTTTGGAGCGGTTACGGTTTCTGGAACAATGCGCCGATGGGTTTGCCATTGCCAGACACGATATGGAAAAAAGGGGCATTGGCCAGTTTTTGGGAGTTATCCAGAGTGGTTCGCAGGAGTTTAAAGTAGCCCGTTTTCCTGGTGATGAAAAATTGCTTGAAAATGCTGCCCGGCATTTTGCCGAAATATCTGGGGGAGGCTACGGCACTTCTCTGCTGGAAGTGCTACAGGTTGAGGCTCAACAGCGCTGGCAAGGCGATGATTGCCAGTTCTATATGGATTAAACCGTATAACCGCAAAAAAGGAATAATAATTGATATAGTTATAGATTTTTTTGCAAATTATTAGGTTATATGTTACATCTAAATACTAATTAAATAATATATCTTAAATAATATACACCACTGAAATTGAACGTTTAAAGTGTTGTAATCCAGCAAGTTAGAACCAATAATTATTATCAGAGATAGAGGAAAAAAATGAAAAAATTGTTTATTCCTTTTGTTGTGTTGTTGATCTTGACCACTTTTGCTTGTAGTGGTGGGAAAAAAGTGAAAACTCCTCCGGCTGAGGGCGGGGTGCTGGATCTGTCTGAGTGGGATTTTAAAAAAAACGGTCCGGCCAAACTTCTGGGAGACTGGAAATTCAAATGGCAGGAAGACCGGCCAGAGTTTATACAACCGGACTTTGACCATAGCCAATGGGATAACCTTAAGGTGCCGGGCTCCTGGAATAAAAAAACTAAGTCAGGTTCTGGTTACGGTTGGTACCGTCTTAAGGTAATTTTGCCCAGTCAATCGCAGAAATTGATCTATGGGCTTCACTTACCTATCATATTTACCTCTTTTCAAATTTATGTGGATGGCGAGCAGTTTGCATCCAATGGCGAGCCGGGAAATACTAAAGAGAACTACCGGGCTCAGTTTATGCCGATTACCAATGCCCTGTCCATCTCTTCCGGAAAGAGAGAGATGGTGCTGGCGGTAAAGGTGGCCAATTTTGCCCACCGCGTAGGCGGGATGGCAAAGGGACCTATACAAATAGCGCCCATATTGATGTTGCAGGGTCGAAACTGGGCCAGCCAGACCAAGAACGTAATTGTGATGGGTATCCTGCTGATGATGGGGCTCTACCACCTCCTGCTCTTTTTTGGCCGGCGGGAGGACAAGGCCAGTTTGTTTTTTGCCATTATTTGTCTGGATATTTTCGTTAGATTTTACGTAACCGCCAGCTATTTGGAGATGAGTTTTCCCCACGCCGATATTTTCGCCTGGCGCATGACCGTGGAATATCTCACTGTAGCTATAGGCTGGGCAGCTTTAATGGCTTTTTATCATCATCTGTTTCCCGCTGAGATCCCCCGCCGAACTTATATGATAACTACCTGGACCGGCCTAATCGCTATTCTGTTTACCATTTTAACCAGTCCGCTGTTATTCACTAAATTGATTTTGGTCTACAATTTGCTTGTTCTGATATTTTTTATTTATGCCATTGTCAAAGTTATTATAGCCAAATTACACGGTCGCCTGGGCGCCGGGTTGATACTAATCGGTTCAGTTATTTTCTTTATAGCGGTTATCAACGACATCCTCCATGTCAACGAGGTGATCCACACTTTTTACGTAATTCAGTTTGGATTGGTATTTATGATCTTTTCCCAGTCTGCCGTGCTCTCCACCCGTTTTGCCATGGCTCACCGAAAATCAGCCAAGTTGAGTAGCCAGTTGGGCGAGGTGCATGAGATTGGCACCAAAATATCTAAAATGCAGGAGTTAAAGCCTCTTTTAGAACAAGCGATTAACGATATATGCCCCTTACTCAAGGTGCGAAAAGGATCTATTTTTATCTTTAACCAATCAGATGAGAGGCTGGAGAATACCGTACATTACGGTTGGGCAGAGGATGAAAAATTAACTATAAGTTTTGAGGTTGGCGAGGGGGTGGTGGGGGAGAGTTTTCTGTCGCGTGCAGTGATGGTAATTGATGATGTCAACCAGGAGAAAGACTTTGTTAAAAGCAATAAAGACACCTGGCGGGGCAGCAAGAGCATGATGGCTATTCCGCTCAACTATCAGGAGGAGGCCTATGGAGTGCTGATTCTGCAGGACCGGCTGGATGCCAAGGGGATGTGTTTTGATACTGACGACCGTTACATCGGCGAAAGCCTGGCCACCAATGTGGCTATCCAGATTAAAAACATAGAACTTTTGGCTGAAACCGCGGAAAAAGCCCGGATGGACCAGGAGTTGAAAACTGCCCAGGCAGTGCAGAAAGCCCTGTTTCCCGAAGATGATCCCAAATTTGATAAACTGGAGGCTGCCGGTTTCTTTACCTCAGCCTCAGAAACTGGTGGTGACTGGTACGGTTACCTTAACGAAGAGGGCCGTTATCAATATATTTTAATCGGCGATGTTACCGGCCACGGAACTCCTGCCGCTCTGGTCACCTCGGGAGTACGTTCCGCCTGTAGCCTGATAGAGGATTTCAAAAAAGAGTATTCCGACATAAAACTTTCACCCGCCATGATTTTAAAGCACCTGAACAAAATAGTGTATGAAACCGGTGTGCAGCGCTATGTGATGACCTTTTTTGTCGCCCGTTACGACACGGAAACCAGGGAGTTGGTCTATTCCAATGCCGGCCATAACGTGCCTCTTTACTACTCTAAGGGTAAAGACAAGGTCATGACCCTGGCGTCCCGCGGTTCCAGGTTGGGCTATAGTTTGGAATCGGAATTTGTGGAAAAATCGATTACCATGGAAAAAGATGATGCTGCTCTATTCTACACCGATGGATTAATCGAGAACACCAACCATGAGATGGAGGAGTACGGCAAACGGAACATGAAAAAAATCTTTCGCCAAAACGCCTCAAAGTCAGTGGCCGATATCAGAGATTTACTGGTAAAAGACTCCTTTGAATTTTTCGGTGAA
>CAZTWC010000115.1:0-10342 GCA_964617105.1 uncultured Myxococcia bacterium | reverse complement strand
GTGGGGAGAAGATTGCCATGTTAACTGCTTATGATGCCACCTTTGGCCGGATTTTGGACCGGACTGGAATAGAGGTGC
Source organism: uncultured Myxococcia bacterium (assembly GCA_964617105.1). Classification (GTDB taxonomy): domain Bacteria; phylum CAZTWC01; class CAZTWC01; order CAZTWC01; family CAZTWC01; genus CAZTWC01. Next base: position 10,264 of record CAZTWC010000115.1, on the reverse strand, counting down.
TGCTGGTGGGTGACTCTTTGGGAATGGTGATCCAGGGACACGATAATACCATACCGGTTACTTTGGAGCAGACTATCTACCACTGCCAGTGTGTTTCCCGCGGTCTTGAAAGGGCACACCTGGTGGCTGATATGCCTTTTATGACCTACCACCATTCAATAGAGCAGGCTATTTGCAATTGTGGACGAGCCATAAAAGAGGGGGGCGCAGAATCGGTAAAACTGGAAGGGGGCGGGGAGATAATCGAAACAGTGGCTGCTTTGACCAGGGCTAGTATTCCGGTTATGGGCCATGTTGGATTAAAGCCCCAGTCGGTTTATTCCATGGGGGGTTACCGGGTGCAAGGTAAGGAGCGAAGAGGAGCAGAGAAAATATTAGCCGAGGCTAAAGCCTTGGAAGAGGCGGGGATTTACTCTTTGGTATTGGAGGGGATTCCCGCCGATTTAGCCGCTGGGATTACCGACTCTTTGGCAATCCCTACCATTGGGATCGGAGCCGGTCCAAATTGTGATGGCCAGGTGTTGGTTATCTACGATTTGCTAGGGTTTGATCCCGATTTTCAGCCCAAATTTTTAAAGAAATATTTAAACGGAGCCCAGATAATAACCGACTGTGTCAAATCCTTTCAAAAAGAGGTCAAGGGGGGCGAATTTCCCGGCCCGGAGCATAGTTTTTGAGGAGTAGAGTCTGTTTATGAAAATAATCAGCGATGTAAAGCAGATGCAGAGGGAAGCCGAGCAAATTCGGCGGCAGGGGGAAAAAATTGCTTTTGTTCCTACCATGGGCTACCTGCACCAGGGGCATTTGAGCCTCATGGACCTGGCTCGGGAAAAAGCGGATAAGGTGGTGGTTTCCATATTTGTCAATCCTACTCAATTTGGACCGAAAGAGGATTTAGACAAATATCCCGCTGATTTTGAAGGGGATAGGGGAAAATGCCTACTAAAAGGGGTAGATATTATTTTTTGTCCTTCTGCCGAGCAGATGTATGGTGCCGATTTTCAGACTTTTGTCGGGGTGGAGAAAATCACCAGAGAGTTGTGCGGAAAAACCAGGCCTATCCATTTTCGAGGCGTATGCACAGTGGTGCTAAAGTTATTCAACCTTGTAAAACCACACCTGGCAGTATTTGGAGAGAAGGATTTTCAGCAACTTTTAACCATAAAGAAGATGGCGGAAGATCTGCATCTGGAGATAGAGATTGTCGGAGCTCCCATCGTGCGGGAGCAGGACAGGTTGGCTATGAGTTCGCGCAACGCCTACCTCAAACCAGCTCAACGCAAATTGGCCAGGGAGTTGTATGCTACTCTGACTCAAATTAACCAGGCCCTGGCAAAAGGCAATCTACAGGTGGCAGCACTTCTTCAACTGGGGCGGCGGCACTTGGCCCAATTTGAACAACTGGAACTGGATTACCTGGAAATTTTTGGCCAGAATTTGGAGTCGGTAGAAGTGATAAAAAATCCCTGTCGTGCCTTTATTGCGGTAATAATCGGCCAAACCAGGCTAATAGATAATATGGCTTTGATACCGCCACCGGATTGCAAATAGTCTTAGGGCCCGCTCAAAAATTAATTCTATTCTTTTATCTTCTGCAGGAAAAGCAAGTTGAAATAGTTGATGGTAAAGTGGGCGATAAAGGGAGCCAGAAGGTTACCGGAGTAATCGGCCATGGCGCCTAAAACAAATCCCAGCACCATGGCTGAAATGGTCCAGGGGATATAGCGTTTTCCGCCAATATGCATCAGCCCGAAGATTAAACTGGTCAAGACCAGACCTATAGCGGGCTGCATGGCACCTCTGAAGAATAGCTCTTCCCCAATAGCGCTGAAAAAAGATAGCAGCAGGCAATCGTCGGTGGACAGGGGCCCCAGAATTTTTTTAAACTCTCGATTCAAAGTGCGAAAAGTCTGAACATAGAGGTGCATTACTCTGCTAATCAGCACCACCGCCAATCCGCTCCCGGCGCCCATCAGGGAATCCCGCCAAATATTAAGGCTTCTCAGATCAGTTAAATAGAGTAGATTGAAATCTCCGCGTAGTCCGCTCCAAATAAGGGCTAGGAAGGTAAATATAGTATAAACTATAAAACCTTTGACAACGATAGAACCAGGAAATTGAGGCTTCTCCATAGAAGGATTGGTAGTAGTTATTTTGTGCCGGACTAATGGCCAAGTTTTAAAATTTTAAGGGTGCTTTGGATAATTGGATAGATTCTGCGATTAGCAGGATCGCCTAGCATCCTGTCCAAAATCGGTATGGCTTGTGAATCGTTTAATTGACGCAGGGCCATGGCAGCGCGTCCTCGCAAATAGATATCCCTGTCATTCAGGGCCGCTACCAGGGCGTGATAGGATTTTTTTGAACCTTCAATACCCATTAATAATATTGCTTGAGCCTTTTGGTGTTTATCTTTTTCATTGCGGTAGGCATTTAACAGGTTATCAAAACGGAGATAACCCTTCAGTAGATTAAGGGTTTTTTGTGATTCTTCGAATACCTCTTTGCTCTCCACGCTATTTTCCAGGATTGCCACCAACGGTTTAATCGCCTTCTCCTCCTTGAGTTTACCCAGCCTTTTTATGGCCTCTACCTTGACATCGTGCTTGGGGTTATTGAGGGCCTTTAGCAGCAATTCACCCGCCTGAATGGGATTTAAACCACGAATTACTTCTGAGGCTACTGCTCTGACCTTATCATCGCTGTCGCTCAATGCTTCTACTATGGTTTCCAGACCCACATTGTCCTCAATATTTTCCAGCAGCAAGGCGGCTTTTAAACGAATTTGAGCATCCGGGTTATTCAAGGCTTCCTTTAAATATGGCAGGGCAGCCCGATTTTTTGCAATGTTTTCCAGGGCTTTTTCTACCTCTTTAATCACATAAGGTTCCACATCGTGCAGTTGGTCCATTAAAGGCATTATGGCAGCGTAATTATGAAGATTTCCCAGGGCAATAGCAGCGGCTCCCCGGACCGTGTAATGTTCATCATTTAGAGCCCCTAAAAGTGGTTGATATGCTCTTTTGTCCCCGGTGCGACCTAGCATCATGGCGCATCTTATTCTTAGTTTAAAGGACTCCCCACTAAGCAGGTTGGTCTTCAGCGAAGTAAATTCACTTTCTGTCACCGTTAAAGATTTTTGGTCAGCGTGTGACCAGTTTAACCAGGCAGGCAAAAGTAGGACACCTAAAAATATAAATAATGATGAAAGGATAAATCTTGTACCTGTCCAGGGGAGTAATTTTAATATATTCATTTTCTTCTCTAAATTTTATTAAGGAACAAATTTTTAAACTATCGAATAATGACAAAATTCTACAGTTATTGCAAGATATTTTTTGCAATATTTAGGTAAAACTCAACAATTGACATAAACCTAAAAATACTCTAAATTGTTATTATTTATTAATATGTTTTAAGGAAAAAATTATGTTGATAAAATTGATAAGGTCAAATTTTATCGGGCAGTTTTTAGTGCTCTTATTGTGTTTATTGTCAGCCAATTCTCTTCTGGCCAATGATTTTTCCGCCGAAGAGATGCTCATTCAGGGTGATATACCCTATTATCAACCGCAGTTAAAGTTTCATATTGGCGATGGCCATCTGCAAATACCTTTGTCTGCCACTTTGCGCAGTGAAGATATGCAGTCGACCATTTTTTTGGACAAGTATAACCACAAATATGACGACAAAACTATTTACAATACTCAGTTTATACTGGGAGTGGAATATGAAGCCATCTATTCCCATATTCCTTTGATTATTGTGGCTGAATATGAACATGAATTCCTGGCCGGGGTTATTGCCGGGGAAAAAGCCGATGTCAATGGAGTAGGTATGCCAAACGGGGAAGGTTATCATGATCAGATTCTTCGCAAGGCTTTTATCCGCCTATCTTACGGGGCCAATGTTACTGCAGGCGGCGGATTTATGAGTAGCCACTGGGGACTGGGGTTGATTTCCAACAATGGTGAAGATGTCTGGAATCCGGGCAGTGCTATTTTTACCGATCCTCGTAATGGCGATCTGGTGCTGCGTGGATTTTTAGCCACCGGTCCCCATACAAAGTGGGATATGGTAGCCAGCCTGTTTGCCGACCGGGTACGTGAGGATGATAATCTGCTGGATGGTGATGAGGCCAAGCAGGCGGGGGGTGCTTTTATATTTAATAAGGGTTCTTCTCCTCAAATTGGGCTCTATATGGTAAGGCGGTGGCAAAAAAATGCCACCGGTTCTACCATTGACGCCAATGTGGTGGACCTTTATCTGAACCTGGAAACATCTATTGCCGATGATTACTTGCTCTCTTTAAAGGCAGAAGGGGCATATATTGCTGGTAAAACCACCCTGGGCGCTACGGTGGATTTCCCCACCCATAAGATTAGGCAGGTGGCTTTGGCTGCCAGAGCCTCGTTGGATACCGGCAAAGTGGGCCTGGTGTTCGATTTTTTGTTCGCTTCGGGCGACAATAATTATGATGATGAATATCAAACCGCTTTTAAAACCGATCCCAATTTCAGCATGGGATTTCTATTTTTCCGTTATGTAATGGCTGCTCAGACGGCCAGGATACCGGTAAACGCCTCTGATCCCGATCTGATAGGATATCCCCAGGATGGCCTGGACAGAATTCCTACCAGGGGCAGTGCTTCCAACACGGTGGCCCTATTCCCGCGTCTGTGGTGGCGGCCTGTGGATGGTTTAGAAATTTACGGTGGCGCAATGGCTGCCAGCCAGGTAGTGGATTATACCGATCCCTTTAACACCAAAATAGAGGGAGGAACTCCTCGTAACCCGCTTAACGGTAAGCCTGGCACCTATTATGGCACCGAGTTTGACCTGGGTTTGCGTTTTCGGGGTATAATATACGGTTCTCAGTTCAATGCCGGGTTGGAAGGTGGGCTGTTTGTCCCTGGACCGGCCGGTGCATTGGTGGATCATGCCGGCAAAACTATGGCTGAAAGACTTTACGGCGCCCGGGTAATTTTGAGTTTCCAACTATAATTCAGGGGAGATTAAAAGGTGAAACGTTTAATATTTTTAATAAAAGTGATGGCAGCATCTTTGGCGATGTTGTTGCTTTTTTCTGTATGCCATTTATCAGAGCAAATGCAAGGCTTGGCTCCGGCGCCGCCGGCAGACACAACCGTAAAATTTGATTTTTATAGCCGTCCTCTGCCCGAGATACCGCTGCCTAATGATATTGCCACCCGTTATGATGCCACCTCACCCACTGGACTACGGATAAACGCCTCTATGCTGGCGTCGACCAAACTGGAAATGCGGGTGCGGAAGTTGATTGATGAGATGGATGGCTGGGGAGTTTTTCAGCCTATTACCATCCCCTTTTCTGGTCCTCTGAACGTAAGCTCTATTCTCAAAGCGCATAAAGATACCACTATGAACCAGGAAGACGATGTGGTCTATTTGATCAATGTAGATCGTGATTCCGAAGAGTTTGGTAAGGCTCACTATCTGGATTTTGGTAACGGCAACTACCCAGTGGTGCTGGAAAAAATAGACCGTTATTGGAAAAACGATCCCCGGGGTTGGACCCTGTCGCTTCTCTATGAAGAGGCAGACGAGGATACCAATAAAAACGGCAAATTGGACCCGGGTGAAGATTTAAACGGCAACGGCAAACTGGATGAAGGCGAAGATTTAAACGATAACGGCGAACTGGATCCTCCAGAGGACACTGATGCCGATGGAGTGTTAGACACGCCAAATTATCTTCCGGGCCGCAATCCTAAACGGGAAGATTTAGCGGCGCGTTCAGATGCCCTGATGACCTTTTATGAAAAAGAGACCAATACCCTGGTGATACGGCCCATGGTTCCTCTAGAGGAGAGAACGACTTATGCCCTGGTGGTGACCCGCAGGTTGAAGGATAAAAACGGTAAGCCGGTAGGTTCTCCTTTTGACTTTATTAACCATACCTCTCAAACCGCCGCCCTGCGGCCTTTACCAGAAGTATTGCCAAAGGGTTTGAGTTTGCAGGATATAGCCTTTGCTTTTACTTTTACCACTCAGTCCACCAAATCGATCTGGAAAGTGGTACGCGATGGACTCTATGGGCACGGTATTCAAAAACATCTGGGAGAAGAATTCCCACCCAAGATTAGTGGGTTGGAAGTGTTGAGAGCAAAAGTAACAAAAGAAGGAAAAGAGTCTCAGTTTAAAGATATAAAAAATCCCTATATTCTTCCCACTGAGGATTGGTTTGAGGGTTTGAAGATAATTGAAGGTGCAAGAGACAACGAAGAATCAAAGGCCTTTATAGAATCGCATCGCTATATCGACTATCATGTAATCGGCATTTTTAAAGCGCCACAACTGTTTATGCGTAAGGACCAAGATGGCAAGGAGTTAGGCTGGAACGAACAGTCCTGGCCCAACGATCTGTCAACCAAACCGGCTCCCATCCGGGAGGAGACCATCTATTTTCACTTAACTGTACCCCGCAAAGAGGTATCGGTCCGTAAAGATGGCAAACCAGCGCCTTTGGTAATCCTCGGTCACGGGTATAAAGGTTCCAGGTTTGAGATTATGTCCATGGGCGGCCATTTTGCTAAATTGGGGATGGCCACCATAAGTATTGATTGCGTATCCCACGGTGTGAGTTTAAAGCCGGCCGATAAGATACTGATTACCAGCATTGCGAAAAATTTTGACTTGGAAAGTTTTGCCGAAGCGGTTTTAAAAAATCGGGCTCATGATTTTAATAATGATAAACAGTTGGATTCTGGCGCTGATTTTTGGACCGCCTACTTGTTTCACACCAGGGATGTAGTAAGGCAATCCGCTCTGGATTACATGCAGTTGGTAAGAATTTTTAAAACTTTTGACGGTAAAACTATAATGAAAGGGATCGATGTAAATGATGATGGCGTTGATGAATTAGCCGGTGACTTTGATGGAGATGGAAAGATAGATGTTGGATATTTGAAGGATGATCCGGATCCGGCTCATAATGAATTGTATATTAGTATGACCGGTAGTTCTTTGGGCGGTATCATGTCGATTATGGTGGGATCTTTGGAGCCGGAGATCACCACGGTAGTACCCGTTTCCGGCGGCGGCGGTTTTAACGATATCGCTATCCGCTCTATCCAGGGCGGGGTGCCTCAAGCGGTGGAATTACGCATGATGGGCCCTCTGTTTGTGGGCACCATTGATTCCAAAACCGATAAAATGTTAATCGAGACCATTGTGCCAGACCTGAACAAGGACAAAACATTTCCGGTGGATGAGCTGGAGGGCATCTCTAGTTGGGATACTATGGTTATTGAAAATATCGCCAATGGCGAGAGAGGCTGCGGTTATGTCAATGAAAAAGGCCAGGTAAGAGCGGGCATAGAAGCCGATCTGAAAGATCCTCTGGTGATCAGTTTTTATAAAGGCCCTCAATTGAAAAACGGTGACACCAAGTGCGGGTTGAGAGAGGGTGTGACCCCATTTGTAACTGTAAACAAATTCAAATATCAATTTACTTTTCACGGTGAAATCTGGAAAAAAAACGCCTCTCTTAAGGCCCTGGCCGAGGGGTTGGGACTGCGGCGGGCCAATCCGGAGATACGCCGCTTCCTCTCTGTTGCCCAGTTTGTGCTCGATTCTTCTGATCCAGCGGTTTATGCGGCGCATTTGCAGAAAAAACCACTGTATTATCCCGAGACCAAACAGAGCACAGGTACTCATACCCTGTTGGTTACCACTGTAGGCGATATGAATGTGCCTGCTTCCAGCGGCGTCACCGTGGGCCGTTCTTCGGGGCTGGTGGATTATATTAACGTTGATCCCCGGTACAATAAGACTCCCAACCAGGTATTGCTCGATACCTACATGGCCGAGGCTGTACACAGTTATAAACGTTATACCAATCCAACTGGTGACGGTGTTCACATGGATGTGGACAACTTTAGTGGAGGAAAAGATATCTGGGGAACAGATATTCCCAGGCTCGATCCCCCCTTGCAAGTTGGTTTTAAAGAGAAGGACTCCTTAGGGGGTTATTCTGCCGCGCTCTTTCCGTATAGCGATCCCCAAGGCAAGCACGGATTTCCCTTTCCCGGCGTAATGTACGATAAGGCATTGAGTAAATGCCAACAAGAAAATCCCGGTGATAAGACAGTTTGTGTCCTTAAAAAAGGTTTAGATAAATGCCAGAAAGAGAACCAGGGGAAAAACAAGGTTTGTAAGGTGGTGGAGACTTTTGATATTGGAAATTTTATGTTTAATTTAGTCGCCTACTTTATGAGACATCGGGGTAAAAAATTGAGTTTACAGCCATGCTTTGAGCATGATAACTGCGAGTGGAAAAAGCCGGTTCCCGCGGATCGGCCGAAGCCGGTTATTTATTATTAATGTATATAGAGCTTTTGTAGTTATTAATTCGAGGGACTCTAATGCTACTGGATAGTGCCGAAAAAGCCATATTACCGAAAAATATAGCCGAAGATACGGTGGTAAAACTCTTTTTACGGCGGGTGGACCACGAACCAGACCGGGTGGCTCTGCGTAAAAAAGAGTTTGGTATTTGGCACGATATCTCCTACCAGGAATATTTGGACAATGTTCGGCAGGTCTCCTGTGGTTTTTTGGCTATGGGGATGAAAAAGGGTGAGCGTATCTGCATTATCGGCGAAAATACTCCCCAGTGGCTTTATATCGATCTGGGGGTGATGTGCGCCGGAGGGATTACCGCTGGCATCTACTCCACCAATAGTGCTGCAGAGTGCGCCTATATTCTTGAACACTCCCAGTCCCGTTTCTATTTTGTGGAAAATGAGGAGCAGTTGGACAAAGCCCTTGAGGTGAGAGAGAAATTACCCCTCCTGGAGAAAATCATTGTCTGGGATATGGAGGGGTTGCGCCACTTCAAAGATCCTATGGTAATGAGTTTTGACCAATGGCAGCAGATGGGGGAAAAATACCATCAGGAAAATCTCCGCGCCTTTGAGCAAAGGGCTTTTGAGATAAAAGCAAAGGATACAGCGGTGCTGATATACACCTCTGGCACTACCGGTCCGCCCAAAGGGGCGATGCTCAGCCACTACAACTTGCGCTGGACCACCTGGTCTTTGAGCCAGGCCATTAGAGGCATCAAACCAAAAGACAATATCATCTCTTTTTTGCCCCTGTGCCACATTGCCGAAAGGATGTTTTCGGTGTTTATGGCTCTCCATTTTGGTTATCGGGTCAATTTTGCAGAAAGTCCAGACACGGTGTCTCAAAACGTTGTCGAGATTTCTCCCACTATCTTTTTTGCCGTGCCCCGGATTTGGGAAAAATACTATTCCGCAATTTTTATCCGCATGAAAGATGCCACCAGATTTAAACAATTGGCTTTTAACCTGGCGCTAAAAGCGGGTAAACGTTTTTTCAACCAAAAGATGAATGAAGGAAGGGTTTCATTCTTAAATAAAGTGGCCTTTAACCTGGCCCATTGGCTGGTTTTTAAACGATTAAAAAAACGGCTGGGGTTGGAGAGAATCCATATAGCCATTTCTGGCGCAGCACCGATTAGCCCCAAAATTTTAATGTTTTTTCAATCCATTGGTATACCGATGCGGGAGGTTTACGGTCAGACCGAAGGGAGTGGTCCAACTACTTTGCATCGTAATGGAGAATTCAAGGTAGGTACTGTGGGCCCGCCACTGCCCGGTGTGGAAGTAAAAATAGCCCGGGATGGAGAAATTCTGGTTAAGGGAGGCAATGTTTTTCAGGGATATTTCCGTAATTCAGAAGCCACCGGCAGCACCTTGCAGGAAGGTTGGCTATATTCCGGTGATGTGGGAGAGTTTGACCAATTCGGATGCCTGAAGATAACCGATCGGAAAAAAGATCTTATCGTTACTGCTGGCGGGAAGAATATCGCCCCCCAGAATATTGAAAATCAACTGAAGTTCAGCCCCTATATCAACGATGCCATTATTATTGGCGATAAGCGTAAATATTTGGTGGCTCTGATCATTATTGACGAAGATAATGTGGTGAAATTTGCTCAGCAGAACAAAGTTCAGTTTACCACCTACTCTTCTCTTACCAGGCAGTCAGAAATCTATAAACTTATTGAGACGGAAGTAGATCAGGTAAACCAGGATTTAGCCAGAGTTGAACAGGTTAAGAGATTTTCCATTCTGCCTAAAAAGTTGCTAGAAGAGGATGGTGAGGTAACTCCCACCATGAAAGTTAAACGGAAGAATATTGCTTATCAATTTCAGGAGTTGATCCAGGAGTTGTACTAATGATAAAATAGCGATAT
>CAZTWC010000114.1:0-10350 GCA_964617105.1 uncultured Myxococcia bacterium | reverse complement strand
GATGGCTATGAGAAAAGCGGCTTAGGAAATTGTCCATTTTTACTTGACCAGATCACCTGGGCACTGGCGCAGTTGGCGAGCAATTACCCAACACAGACAAATTGGATCTTCCAGTAATGTTAGTAGTGTTATCAATAGATTTATGCAAACTGCAGATGAGTAGCGCTTTTCCCTTAACCTGCTGTTTATGCAGGGTTTTCCCCGGGGGGGGGGTGAGTATTGCTCTTATTCATGGTATTTATTATTGTAGACGTTCTTGACAAAATAACAAGATCCAATTATTTTATAACCTAAAAAACAAAATATTGCAATAGATATTAACTGTTGGGGTTTATTAAGCGCCCACTGTTAATCAGCCGATTGAAGAGGTGAAAGCGCCATTGGGCACTCAAAAATCCAGAAAAAACTGAATTGCTATCTCTGTAATCCAGAATGTGCTTCGTTAACATTGCCCCTTAATGATATAGGTATTTAAGATGACAAATGGTAATATGTCGATAAAATCGATAATGACAATTTTGATTTAGTAATATCCCACAGCGCAAGGCTGATCAAAGTAAATTTATAATAACTAATCATGGAGGTAAACTTAATGAAAAGAAATGTGATTCAGACTCTTTTTATCTGTCTGTTCTTGGCCTTTGGCAGCAATTCGGTTTATGCTTCCGAACAGGAATTACCAAAAGGATTAAAAGGGCTCTCTATAGGCGGAGTTTGGTACCTCTCATTTCAACATCAGGAAAATAGTGGTGACAGTGTTTTTAAAGTAAAAAGATCGTACATTAACATCAAAAAAAAGTTCACCAAATGGTTTTCTGGTCGAATTACCCCCGATGCTCACCAGGATTCAGTTGGCGATTTAAAGGTTAGGCTCAAATATGCCTATGGTAAGTTTCATTTTCCCGATTTGTTTTTTTTAACCAATCCTGCCCTGGAGGTTGGTCAGGTTCACGGCCCCTGGCTAGATTTTGAAGAGCATATCAATTATTATCGACTTCAAGACACCATGTTTATCGAAAAAAATAGTACCTTTAATTCGGCTGATTTTGGTTTAACTTTTTTTGCCCTGTTGGGCGGAGAGATGGATAAGGAATATCAACAGAGGGTAAGTAAAAAATATCCTGGCAGATACGGCAGTTTTGCCGTGGGTGTCTATAATGGTGGGGGTTATCATGCCAAAGAGATTAATAAAAATAAAGTGGTGGAGGGCAGATTGACAATCAGGCCGTTGCCCGATTTCTTCCCAGGTTTACAACTCTCCTATTTCGGTGTTTTTGGTAAGGGAAACGATAAAGCAGAGCCAGACTGGACAGTTCATATGGGATTTCTTTCTTATGAGCACCAATATTTGGCTTTGACGGGTACCTATTATACAGGGAAAGGAAATCAAAAAGGAACAGCCGTGGATAAAAGCACCGGTGAGGCACAAGACAGGAGCGGTTATTCGGTATTTGGTGAGGTCAAAATTCCCCAAATCCATTGTTCTCTGATTGGCCGGTACGATTATTTTGATTATGACTCTCAAATAGAAAATGACGAAGTATCACGCGTAATCGGCGGTATTGCTTATCACCTAACCGACCACCACAAAATCCTTCTCGACTATGACCGGGCTTTTTATAAATCATCAAAGCAGAATGAAAGCAGATTACAGTTAACCTTGGAAATCCACTTTTAGGAGAAAAAAATGGTTAATAAATTATCGATTGCATTATTTAGTATCATTTTATTGGTCACTCTTACCAGAGCAGGTTTTGGTGATGTCAGTGATTATCACCAATCGCTTCGATATCGTTGCCAATAGAATATATTAATTCGAGCAGGGTTAATTGGGAGTTGTAGCGTTTGATGGCCAGGCTGATCTCTGCTTGGCGACTCATTCTTCTGGTATCAGTGACACTCAGAGAAGATCCAGTGCCATGCTCATAGGCTGTTTCTGCCAGTTTCAAGGCTTTTTGAGCCAGATGTGACTTTGTTCTGGCCAACTCTAATTCTTCTATGGAATTTTTGTATTTTCTGGTAGTTTTGCGCAATTCCAGACCGATTTTTCTTCTGGTATCGATGGCTTGTAAGGTTGCCTTGCCCAATTGTGCCCGTTTTTTGTCGAGATCAGCATAAAAAGTGTGGTTAAACAAGGGGATGGAGAGGGTAATACCCAGTAGCCAGCGGGATCTGTCCTGGGAGCCAAAGGTAGTTGGTTCAGAAAACAGATAGGAGAGTTGCCACGAAGCGTTGAGGGTTGGCACAAATTGCATCCAGGATACTGTTAATTGTTGGTTTGCCAGGGTAACCATTTTGTTGGCGATTTTTAGATTATAGCGTTGGTTTTCGGCAATTTTCTTATAGTTCGTTTCTTTTTCCGTCCATTTTTCTGGCAATGATATTTCCGGAGGGGCGGTTGGCAAAGGTAATCCCTTGATTCCAACTAACTGGGCCAGTACATCCCGGACATTGTCCAGAGAAAAGTGTGATTTTATCAATTCTTCATGGGCTGTAGCCAGGTCGGTCTGGATTCTCAATACATCTACCAGAGAACCGGTGCCCGATCGGTGGCGGAGGTTGGCAATTTTTAGATGTTTGCCAATAGTATCGATTTGATTTTCCTGGATTTGGATAAATCCGAGCAAAGTCAGGGCAGAAAAATAGGTCTGGGCTACCGAGAGGTAGAGAACCTGTTTAGCCATTTTTAGGTTTATTTCACGAATGTTCAGGTTGATCTTTCCCAGGTTTATACCCTGCCAGGCTTGCGCATTCACCAGCGGAAGATTGATTTGGATATTGCCCCGTAAATTGTAGCGGGTACGCACTTCGACCGCTTGTCCACCCGCCATTTTGGCTTCGTCGGCATGGTCGTTTATAGTATAAGCCAAATTGCTGCCACCTATGGGTAGGATTCGACCCCAAGCGGTTTTCAACTCTGCCCGGGCTATCTCAATCTCTTTTCTGGTTTGGGCCAGATTGAGATTCTTTTTTGCCGCTAATTCAAAGGCATTTTTGAGACTAAGAGATTTTCCGGCACTTATTTTGGGCTTTTGCCTGTGCAGAAGGGAATCGATTTTGGTTGAACTACCCTCTCTGTTTGTTTCCCTTATCATAGATGTTGAGTTGTTATTTTCACCAGCCAAAATAGAGGCAGAAAAAACAGCCAATCCAAAATAGAGACACAGCATAGGTAAAATGAATTTCATCTTTGTCTACTCCAGATCTTGTAAATGCTAACTTTTTAATGGCCTTATTGTTTTAACCACAAACGTAAATTTTCAATTATCACAAACAGTGACGGAATCAAAAAAAGAACAAAAAATGTTGAAAAAATGATTCCAAAACCCAGGCTGACCGCCATTGGTATAATCATCCGTGCTTGAAAAGAGGTCTCAAAAATAATCGGCGCTAATCCACCAAAGGTAGTTAAGGTAGTCAGAATAATAGGTCTAAACCGTTGCTGTGCAGCATTGGATATGGCCTCAATAACTGGAATTCCCTGGTTTCGAAAGCCATTTGCCGTGTGGACAAACACTATTGAATCGTTTACCACAACTCCTGCCAGTGCCACAATTCCCAATATACTGAATATTGACAAGTCCATCCCCATAATCAAGTGTCCGAATACTGCCCCAACGTAGCCAAAGGGAATTGCCGCCATAACCACGAATATGGGTTGGAGATAACTCCTCAAGGGGATCGCCAACAGACCGTAGATGGCAATTAGTGCTATGGCAAAACCGGTGATCATATAGGAGAAAAAATCTTTCATGCCCTTTTGCCGGCCAGAAACTTCAAAACTGAGACCATGATTATTTCTGAGTAATTTTGGTGTCACATTTTTGTACAGGGAAGCTACCACCTCTCTGGGATTGGCCTTATCCTCTTTGACATCGGCCTTGACCCGGATAGTTCGTTTTCCATCTGTGCGACTGATAGAGTTGTAAGCCCGGCCACGGTGTACTCTGGCCGCCTGTTTCAAGGGGATTTCTCCGCCATTGGGAGTGCGAATTATCATCTCTTCCAGGCTATAGATAGATTCCCGTTCTTTGCGTGGCAAACGAACCATTACCTTTACTTCATTTCGGCCTCTCTGCTGTCGTAATACTTCTGAGCCATAGAATGAAGAACGCACCTGGGAAGCCAGGTCCAAAGATGTCAAGCCGGCATTGATACCAGCCTCGGTAAGAGTAAAATCCAACTGTGGTTTTCCCAGTTCGATACCATTATCTATATCAAAGACTCCCTCAAATCTGGCCAGGTGATTTGCCACCCTGGCGGATATAGTCTCCAGGACTTCGATATCCTGATGTGATATCTCCAAATCAATCGGTTTTGTGCTACCCCTCATGGTGGAACTGAAAGAGATGGTATCAATGCCGCCAATAATACCCAATTCTGCCCGCCATTTTTCAATAAATCCAAAAGAACTAAATGGCCGCTGATCTATGGGAACAAAAGCGACTGTGACCGAGGTAATATTACTTCCAGTTGCAGATGTTCGAGATCTGGGCCCTGAAATTCCGCTGGATGCGCCTATGGTAGAAAATACGCCGCGACTAACTTTGCTGCCTCCATTCTTTTCAATTACCTTTAATGCTGAATTAACTAACTTTTGCATCACCGTTCTGGTTTTATCGATTGAGACATCGTAGGGTAGTGTGATTTGAGCGGTTGCCCAGTCGGTTTCTTCCTTGGGGAAATCGATGAATTTTACTTTGCCACCAGAAACCAGGCCGGTAGTTACCAGAAAAATTGCTATACTAACCGCCACCACAATCCACCGGTAGTGAATAGTCACAACCACAAGAGGGCGATAAACTCTCTCTATAAAGCGTTCCACTAATTTTGAGAAACGTTTTTGCAGGTTAAAAACTGGTGACAAAAAACGATTTTCCTTGTTGATAAAACGGTGTCCCAGGTGAGAAGGCAACACAAAGAACGATTCAATAAGAGAAATGAACAAAACAAGAATAACTATAATGGGAATACAAACGGTTATTTTCCCGTGTGCACCAGGAACAAACAAAAGCGGTGAAAACGCCGCCATGGTGGTGGCAATCGAGAAAAATACCGGTGTTGCCACTTCTTTGGCTCCCAGTATTGCCGCCTTTAGAAGAGGAACACCTCTGCTCCTCAGACGAAATATATTTTCACCGACCACAATGGCATCATCAACAACCATCCCCAGGGTAACCAGGAAAGCAAACATGGAGATCATGTTCAGTGATACGCCAAATACCGGCAGGAGGATTATTGAACCCAGAAATGATATGGGAATTCCCATACTAACCCAAAACGCCAACCTGATTTCCAGGAAAAGTCCAAGTATAACAAGAACTACAGCCAGACCAATCATGGCGTTGCCAAGTAATAGATCCACCCGTTGCTCAAATAACTCAGTTCTATCTTTCCAGGTAGTTGCTGTAATGCCGGGAGGTAATCGCTGATGAAGATTTTTGGCATATTGTTTGACTGCCATGCCGGTATCTGTAGGTGACTGATCGCCCACGCTGAAAACATTGAGGTAAACAGCTGGTTTTCCGTTAAAATAGGCATAAACATCGGTTTCGGCAAATCCGTCCCGTATTGTTGCCAGGTCACCCAATTTTACCGGGTCGGTATCACCGCCAAAAACTATTGGAATATTAGCGAAATCAACCCCCAGATTGCGACGCTCTGTCGTTCGCAACAGGATATCGCCATCTTTGGTATTTACGCTACCTGCCGGCATTTCAATGGCTGTTCGTCTCACCTGCCCGGCAATTTGCTGCAAGGTCAAATTATAGGAGCGCAGGGTTTGCTGAGAAACTTCGATGCCGATTTCCAGCGGCCGTATTCCTTTTAGGTCCACCTGAGTGATTTCAGGTAGTTGTAACAATTCCTCTCTGACCCGCTCGGCTACTGTCCGCAAAATTTTCTCTTTTTGATCACCGTACAGAACCAGACTTATTGCTTGAGATTTAATTTCGGGAATACGCACCTGTGGTCTCTCAGCCTCTTTGGGTAACGAAGTGATCCGGTCGATGGTATTTTTTACATCGGCAAGGGCCTTGTCCCTGTCAGTGCCTACCCTAAGTTCAATGGCCACGGTGCCGATACCTTCACTCGCCGTGGAGTGGACTTCCTTTACTCCATCCAAAGAGCGTACCGCCTCTTCCACAACCAGCAGAATACCTTGTTCCACCTCGGCAGGGCTGGCACCGGGATAGGCCACGCTCACCGAGACTTGATCGAGAGAGATTTGCGGAAAGACCTCTTTGCGAAGTTTAAAACTGACCATCAATCCAATGACTATCAACATCACCATAAGTAAATTGGCGGCCACCGGATTTTTGGCCATCCAGGATATTGGCCCGTTGCTAAGTGTATGGTTATCTGTCATGACGTTTTGTTCTCTTTATTTGATTTAGCAGACCTTTTTTCCCTTTCTGCGAACTGGTCGGTTTGGGTCGAGATTTTTGAAAATCGGCAGCCTCCTCTGGTGTCATTACCAAAAGTCCCTCTATTGGGGTGGAGATTCGATTGGTAATTATTTGATCGTCCGGGCGAATATCACCACGCACAAGCACGGTATTTGTTTGGGATATGACAATATTGATTTGCCGGAATTCCAACTTGTTCTCTTTGTTTTTTATCCAAATTTGGTTTTGTTCCCTGAGAGCACTTCGGGGCAGGTTAAAAACATTGGTTACTTTTTGCCCTTTGATTTTAACCCGCACATAGGCGCCAAGAAATAGAGGAATATTTGTGCCCGCGTGTTTGTTCTTTGTTTTTTCGCCAAGGGGATCATCAATTTCAACCAGCAATCGAGCCATTTTTCCCCTGGGTTCTAAATCTCCCATCAATCTGGCTATTCGACCTTTACGCTCGATTTTTAAGTCAGGAGCTGGATGATATACAACCGTTGTCAGAGAGCCCCGTTTATTATTTACATTTGGGATATCTAGCCATCTCAGTTGATCGGTGGGGATGGAAACGCGCACCCAAAATTTATCTCTACCCACTAAAGTGGCTATTCGGGAGTTTTGTGAAACCACCTGGCCGAGGTCAACGAATTCCTCGATTACCAGGGCATCAAAAGGTGCCTTGATAGTCGTGCGCTTTTGTAGCAACTGCGCTCTTTCGAGGTTGCTCTTGGCCGCATCCAGAGCAATTTGTGCACTTTCAAGTTGTATTTCATGGAGTGCCAGTCTTTTACTTTCACCAGTGGGTTTAATGTTGTGATCAGTTAAATTCCATTCCTCCTGGGCTACAGTCTTGCGCCCCCGTTCAGTGGCCACCTTTAATTTAGCCTGGGCAACACTGGCCAGTTGTTGCCTGATGGCCAGGTCATACTCTTGCGGATCTATCCGAACAATCACCTGATCACGCCGTATGCGGCCACCGGGTACCAGTTGAGGATTTTGATAGATGATACGTCCTTTTACCTCTGGTAATATGGTAACTGATTTGGCCGGCACAACCATCCCCATCGAACTGATCTCCAGCTGTTCTTCCACAGGAGAAATTTTTATCACCTCTACAACTGTTGGCAAACTAAGAGTTGGTAATTGCTCTGGAGTGGTTCTGGAAGATATGAGATAAAAACGAATTCCCGCCCCAAACCCGATTATCAAAATAAAAAGTAATAAATGAATGAATCTATTTTTATTCATATCAACAATAACTCCTGTTGCAGATAGTGTTTACCTACTTTTTGCGATTGTATTATCACTGGTCTTTTTTAAATATACCTTAGCAACAAAGAAAATGTGACGATTAATTATAAGGATTCCCCCACCCCAATCAAGTTGAGAACAAACCTCGCGGGAGTGACACTTTAATTTACATATAGAAATGCTCAACACAAATTAACTATTTACATTTTTTCTGCCAATGTGTATAATGTTAAGTATAAATGCGCATTGGAGTTAATTATGAGGACAAATATCGTTATCAATGATGAATTAATGGATCGTGCTCTTAAAATCACCAACCTTAAAACCAAAAAAGCGGTTGTTGAGGAAGGGTTGAGATTGTTAGTCCAACTAAAATCCCAAGAAAAGATTAGATTACTAAAAGGCAAATTATCCTGGGAAGGCAATCTGGATGAGATGAGGTGTGATTAAGTGGTTCTGGTGGACAGTTCTGTTTGGATTGACTATTTTAATGGTGCCTCAAATTGGCAAGTTGAACGGTTAGATCATTTATTGTCGAGAGATTTTATTATCATCGGAGATCTGATTTTAACAGAAATACTTCAAGGTTTTACTTCTGACAGAGATTTTAAATTGGCTCATGATCATCTATCACTTTTTAAAAAGGTTAACCTGGTAAATTTCTCTATCGCTATAAAAAGTGCTGAAAATTATCGCAATTTGCGGAAAAAGGGGATCACCGTAAGAAAAACTATTGATTGTTTAATTGCTACATATTGTATCGAAAACAGTATTTCACTGCTGCACAATGATAAAGATTTTAATCCGTTTTCCCGCCACCTTATGTTGAAAATAATTAAATGCTGATTTTACCACCTTTTTTGGTTGTTTCCCAATCCCACATATAGAAATGCTCTGAGTAATTTAAAATTGCTATCCTTACAGTTTTGGCGTATAATAGTTACTGGGCTAACAATATTACGCCAAAAAAGTTTCTAAACTATTATTTTTATAATATGCTCATGGTTGATTCGCTTTTAAACAGGTTTCAGGAAAACCGGATAACAACTCGGCTAAAAAGCAAACTTGGCCGATTGTTGGTATTGACAGGTGCTCGCCAAACAGGAAAGACTACCCTGATAACAAAAACATTGCCCCATTTTGCCTACATTTCAGTTGAAGATCCAGTTCTTCGCCCAGTATATTCCGGCATGTCATCGGCTCAATGGATTGAACAATACCCCATAGCAATAATCGATGAAGTTCAGAAAGCCCCATCAATTGTTGAAACAATTAAGGCTGCCTATGATTCAGCCAACCATGTTCGCTATATTCTCCTGGGCAGTAGCCAAATTCTCCTGTTGTCAAAAGTAAAAGAGAGTCTGGCTGGCCGTGTGGCCATTGAGGAGTTATGGCCGTTGACTCTTCCGGAGATGGGAACTCTGTCCTGGGATGACAAAGCCAGGGATTCTCGACTTATTTCCTGGCTGAAAACAGGAGCGAAAGAAAAGAGCCTTTTGACTGGAATACCGGCTGGCAGCCAAAATTTCTCACGCTACTTGCGAATATTTCAGTTTTACCTACAATTTGGCGGTATGCCGCTGATGCACGATCAGCAATTAGACGCTCAAGAACGCTATCAGTGGTTGCACGATTATCAGCGTACTTACCTGGAGCGGGATTTGTCTGACCTGGCATTGATTCGTGACCTGGAGCCTTTTATCCTTGCTCAAAAGGCAATAGCCACCTATTCTGGCCGTCTGGTCAATTTTTCTAATTTAGCCCGTTTAGCGGCAATTTCTCCTGCTACTGCTCGCAAGTTTCTGCGTTATCTCGAGTTGAGTTATCAACTGATAACCTTGCCGCCATTTTTTAGAAATTTGGAAAAACGGTTGACAAAAATGCCCAAAGTTCATTTTGTCGATCCTGGTGTTATGCGGTCGGTATTGAATAGGCGGGGAGAATTGACCGGTGAAGAATTTGAATCAGCGGTGGTGGCAGAGATATACAAACAGGTAAAAAATAGCCATCTCCCGGTTGATTTTTTTCACCTCCGCACTTACGATAAACGTGAAATAGATCTGTTGCTGGAGTTAGAAGAGGGATTTATTGCCATTGAAGTTAAACAAAAAGCACGAATATCTGCCACAGATGCCAGGCATTTGAGAAACCTGGAAGAGTTTCTTGACAAACCATTGATTTTTTCACTTATTCTCTCTCTTGACCAGGAGATAAAATATTTGAACAAGTCTATTCTGGCCGCTCCAATCGCCTGGGTGTTGTCACCTTCTGGCCATTATTTTACGAATGTGTCAGATCATCAATGAAAGTCAGGATAGTTTGATGCCGGTAAAAAATAGATTTTCTCTTTCCACTGTCAACACTCTGGCCAAAATGCTACGGGTGATGCCCGAAAACTAAATCCAATCATTTTCCCACTAATACGGGACTAAAAAGATCTTCGACCCAGATGTTTTAATCTGGGAAACATCGTTTTTTAGTCAAATTGGAGAATAATGGAGGAAATGACAGGGAAAATTATAAATTAGGCGTAAAGATAGTGTCTTTTACTTTTATACTGGGAAAAGTCCTATGCTAAGCAGTCAGCCTATAATCGTGGTGTAACTTGTTCAAGACAGGGAATGCGACAATTTTACCTTTGGCAGGTTTTTAGGGGCAAACAACTGCTTGACATAATCTATACATATATGATACTATTTATTCATAT
>CAZTWC010000113.1:0-10492 GCA_964617105.1 uncultured Myxococcia bacterium | reverse complement strand
ATCGGTTTTTCCTGTTTTAGAATCACCAACCACCATGGATGGCCGGAAAATTGAAATGGGTATTTGGTCTTTATATTTATCAATCTCTAGTTCGGCTAAAAATTTGCTTCTCTCATAAAAATTATTGAATTTTTGTCCGCAATCCAACTCATCCTCAAAAACCAGGCCCTTCCTTTTTCCGCTAACATAACAAGTACTAACATGGTTAAATCGGTTGAGGTTTTTAATGGTGTTACACAGGTTTAAAATATTTTTTGTACCCGTGACATTCACTTTGTAGGCTATTTCTTCTTTCACCTGCCGGTCAGTAATAGCCGCCAAATGAAATACATCGGTAATGTTGTGGGTTAAGTCCTGGTATAATTCACCAGGTATATCCAAGTTTGGCCGGGATATATCACCTACAATTGTGGTAATCCTGGTTTCAGCATCAGGAAAAATGTTGGCCAACTGTCCGATAAAACTCTGAGTAGAGCCAAAATTATGACCTTCGATTAAAAGAGTGAGCAAGCAGTTTTGCTCCATTAATTTGGTCACCAGGTGTTTAGAAATAAAACCAGGAACCCCGGTTATAAAATAACTTTTTTTTTTTAGTTCATTCATGTTTTATATTTTAGTTTTTGTTTTAATAATTTTCAAGAAAAAAACGTCATCAAATTCTTGAGGCACATAGAATTCTCGGACAGGAACTGCTAATAATCCGGTCCAATATAGTGGCACTCTTATTTTCCTTGACAAGAAAATAAAAATAAGATAGTTTTCTGCAACTAAATTAAATTGCTCGTTTTTTTAACTTGTTAGATAGGATAAAACCATGGAGTCTTTCTTGTTTTACCTGCTTAGTTTCTTATCTATCGCAGGCGCAATCACCGTGGTAGCCGCCCGTAATCCCATAAACGGTGCTTTGGCTTTGATAGGTACGTTTATCTGTGTTGCCGGTATATATGTATTACTGGAGGCTCACTTTCTGGCTATTATCCAGGTATTGGTATATGCCGGTGCGGTAATGGTGCTATTTATTTTTGTGATTATGTTCTTGAATCTCAATAAAAAAGAGTTGACTTACCGCCAGTATAGTATGGTCAAATTTCTTAGTGTAATGGGCGTAATCTTATTTGGAGCCATGCTCTTCAAAATATTCAAAACCGTTTCCGCTTTTAAATTTATGCCGGTATCGGAAAAATACGGCAGCGTTGAAGCGGTTGGTCAACTTTTGTTTACCAACTACGTTTTCCCCTTTGAAGTGGTGTCGATACTGCTCTTAGTGGCTATGGTAGGGGCAGTGGTTCTGGCTAAAAAACGGTTGTAATTTATATTAAATAATTTTTTTATTCGAGAGACTTAATAAAATGATCAATCTTCCCCATTTTTTAATTTTAGGTGCAATTCTCTTTTTAATCGGCATGGCTGGCTTTCTAACCAGGCGCAACGCGATTACCGTATTTATGTCTTTGGAATTGATGTTTAACGCCGCCAACATGACTTTCCTCTCTTTCAGCCGTTTCTTTAATAAACTCGATGGCCATGTGATGGTATTTTTAATAATTGCCGTAGTTGCAGCAGAAGCTGCCGTGGGGTTGGCCATTGTAATAGCCATATATAGAAATCACCGCACCATTAATCTGGACGAAGTGAATAACTTAAAATACTAACGAGGACAGAGTAAAGCAATGGAGCCAAACACCATCATATTTGAAAACTACCTCTACCTGATACCGCTTTTTCCCCTGCTGGGGGCGATTTTTAATGGTCTGCTAGGACATTATATGCCTAAGCGAATAGTCCACACCATTGCAGTTGGGGCAGTTTTTCTATCCTTTTTAGTATCCTGTTTGACCTTTTATTTCGTATACACTACTCACCAACCCGTAAGCAGCGTACTTTATAACTGGATCTCATCGGGAAAACTTAACGTAACAGCCGGTTTTCTGGTTGATTCATTAAGTGCTGTTATGCTGCTAGTGGTTACAGGCGTAAGTTCAGTCATCCACCTCTACTCAATAGGCTATATGGCGGAAGATAAGTCATACGCCAGGTATTTCAGTTATTTGAACCTGTTTGTCTTTGCCATGATATTACTGGTAATGGGCGATAACCTGGTGATGATGTTTATTGGATGGGAAGGGGTAGGTCTATGCTCCTATCTCTTGATTGGTTTTTGGTTCGAAGATATGGAAAAATCCAAAGCCGGTCAAAAAGCTTTTATTGTCAACCGAATTGGTGACTTCGGCTTTATCCTGGGGATTCTTCTGATTTTTCTATTTACAGGAGCAGTGGACTTTGTTGGCGTAAAAGCCAATTTGAACCTGTTGCCCGACTGGGCTCCCACCGCAATTTGCCTGTTGTTGTTTTTGGGCGCCACCGGAAAATCTGCTCAAATTCCCCTCTATGTGTGGCTGCCCGATGCCATGGCTGGTCCTACCCCGGTTAGCGCCTTAATTCACGCTGCTACCATGGTGACCGCCGGTGTCTATATGATCGTCAAACTAAATTTTCTCTACCTGCTTTCACCTACTGCCATGGGGGTGGTGGCCACTGTAGGTGCAGTAACCGCATTTTTTGCCGCTACCATTGGTATTGCTCAAAACGATATAAAAAAGGTGCTGGCCTACTCAACCGTTAGCCAATTAGGATACATGTTTTTGGCGGTTGGAGTGGGAGCTTTTTCCGCCGGTATTTTTCATTTGATGACTCACGCTTTTTTCAAAGCCTGCCTCTTTTTGGGTGCTGGCAGTGTAATTCATGCTATGGGCGGGATCCAAAACATCAAGCAAATGGGTGGATTACTGAAAAAAATGCCTTTAACCGGTATTACTTTTATCATATCAACCCTGGCAATCATGGGATTTCCCCTGACTGCCGGTTTCTTCAGCAAGGATGAAATACTTTGGAATGCTGCCGCATCACCTAATGGCAGTTTTTTCCTGTGGGGGATAGGATTTATCACCGCCGGCATGACCGCTTTTTATATGTGGCGTATGGTTTATCTAACTTTTAGCGGTGAAAGTGCCGCTCCTGAAGAGGTGAAACACCACCTACACGAGTCACCGGCGGTAATGACTATTCCTCTAGTGATCCTGGCCGTTTTGGCCCTGGTAGGAGGGCTGGTTGGCATACCCGCGGTATTGGGGGGCAGCAACCATTTTCACCATTTCCTCCAATCTTCCATAAGTCCTGCGGCTGAATATACCCCTAAATACGGTCATGCAATGGAGTGGATACTAATGATAGCCTCTGTTGCTGTGGGATTTGCCGGTTGGGGTTTAGCCCACGTTCTATACTTCAATCGAAAATCCACCAAACCTAAAGAGATTGCCCAAAAATTTCCGAATCTTCACGATGCAGTTTCCAACAAGTGGTTTATCGATGAACTATACGACTACGCATTTGTGCAATCGATTAAAAACGGCTCACATCTGTTATGGACCAAAATTGACGACTTTGTAATAAATGGCATGATGGTACTTGGCTCCGCCAAAATGGTGGAAAAAAGCGGCCATTTGTTAAAATATGTCCAAAGCGGAAATGTTCAAACCTACGCTTTTGGAATATTGTTAGGAATAATCGTTATCTGCTTTTACTTGATATAGAAATAGAAAGAGAATTATGAGTTGGCTAGATTCAAATATTATTTCCTTTATAATCTTTCTCCCCGTACTAGGCGCTTTGCTTCTCACCGTCTTTCCGGCTGCGGAGAAAAATTTCATTAAATATGCTGGTTTGGTAATCTCTCTGGTGATTTTTTTGTTCTCACTAAAATTACTCACCAGTTTTGATTCTACTGAAGGCGGTTTTCAGTTCGTGCAGAACACCATCTGGATAACCAGCCTAAATATTAGTTATCACGTAGGTATAGATGGAATTTCGCTTTTCATTGTTCTACTTACCACTTTTCTGACCCCTTTGGTGATTCTTAATGCTTTCTCTTCGATTTCAGACCGCATGAAAGAGTATATCATCTGTATGTTATTACTAGAAGCCGGCATGATCGGCGCCCTGGTTTCGCTGGATCTTTTCCTGTTTTACATATTCTGGGAATTTATGCTAATCCCCATGTATTTTATCATCGGAGTATGGGGCGGTACTAAAAAGATCCATGCCGCCATTGTTTTCTTTATATACACGATGGTGGGTAGTCTATTGATGCTGGTGGCTATTCTTTATATCTATTTCAGCTATACTGACCCAACTACCGGACAACACACCTTCAATCTGTTAAAACTCTACCAGATGAATTTGCCCCATAGCATTCAGTTATGGTTGTTTTTGGCTTTTGGCCTGGCCTTTGCCATTAAAGTGCCAATGTTTCCGTTCCACACCTGGTTGCCACTTGCCCATGTTGAAGCACCAACCGGCGGTAGCGTTATCTTGGCTGCAGTTTTGTTGAAAATGGGGACCTACGGCTTTTTAAGATTTGCCATGCCTCTCTTTCCTTCGGCAACTTTGGCCTTTGCCCCTCTAATTGGAGTGATAGCGCTGATTGGTATAATATATGGAGCTCTGGTTGCTATGGTTCAGCCAGATATGAAAAAACTAATTGCCTATTCCAGTGTGTCCCATCTGGGCTTTTGCATGTTGGGTATGATGGCCCTAAACACTCAAGGTATCCAGGGTAGTATTTTGCAAATGATAAACCATGGTATCTCTACAGGTGCTCTCTTTTTGATTGTAGGTGTTATCTATGAGAGACGTCACACCAGAATGATAAAAGATTTTGGTGGGTTAGCCAAGCAAATCCCCATCTTTGCTGCATTATTTATGATTTTCACCTTGTCTTCCATTGGATTGCCGGGAACCAATGGCTTCATCGGAGAGTTTTTGGTGTTATTAGGCACTTTTACCTCCCACTCCTTTGGTATGGAACAAGCACACTCTAGAATATATGCTATTATTGCCGCTTCAGGTGTAATTTTCGCGGCAGTATACATGCTCTGGATGTATAGAAGGGTTATGTTTGGCCCCATCACTCATGAAGTCAACAAAACGATTAAGGATGTCAACTTTAGAGAGTTGGTAATTTTTATACCGCTGGTAGTTATGGTATTTACAATTGGACTTTTTCCAAACTTTTTTCTAAGTCGCATGGATAAGTCGGTTGATCATTTTATAAGCAGTTTTAATCAAAAATTCGCCCAAAAGAGGATTATTATGCAGGATACTAACCTCCATAAAAAAGTGTTTCCTCTCAAGGTGTATAAAGGCAATGAATTGCTTAGACCTCATATAAAAAGACTAAAAAATACTACATTTCAAATAAAAAGATAGGCTATCTATAACCCGGAGTTGCAAAAATGCCACAAATAACTTCAGACATATTTGTTAACCTTTCACCTGTGATCATTCTATTTTGCACAGCACTGGTTATCCTACTGGCCCAGGCATTCTCCAATTCAGACCGCAAGGACTACCTTGCCTATTTTGGACTGATAGGGCTGACTATAGCATTCTTTACTGTTTACTACTTATGGAGTGAACCGGTAAAGGCCAGTATATTTGGAGGGATGGCTATTGCGGATAAGTATTCTCTATTCTTTTGGGCCATATTTATCGTGGGAGCGGCGATTACCACTTTAATCTCCATAGAATATGCCCATATCCACAAAATGGGTCATGGTGAATTTTTTGCCCTTTTACTTTTTGCTACTTTGGGTATGCAACTGATGGTAATGAGCCAGGATCTGATTCTCTTTTTTATCAGCCTGGAGATCATGTCCATATCAATTTATGTACTGGTGGGATTTGCCCGTAGAAATAGAGCCGGAGCCGAAGCCGCCCTCAAATATTATCTTTTGGGAGCCTTTTCCTCTGCCATTATGTTATATGGTATTGCCCTTATCTACGGAGGTATGGGAACCACTAACCTGGTAGAGATATCTCAGCATATTTCAGCAGAAATTGCCCAATTTTCTGGAGATAGTTTCCACTTTTTAACCTCTAATCCTCTTAGATTTGCCGGCATGATCTTACTCTTGTCAGGATTTTGCTTTAAAATTGCTTCGGTCCCCTTTCATATGTGGACACCTGATGTTTACCAGGGAGCACCTACCCCAATTACCGCTTTTATGGCGGTTGGAGTAAAAGCCGCTGCTTTTGCCGCCCTGATAAGGATTTTTGGTCAAACTTTTTTTAATGGAATTAGTCAAAACGGTTCAACCAGTTTTTTCTTTATTCTCTGTGTTCTCTCAGTATTAACCATGACCATAGGCAACCTGATGGCCATAATTCAAACCAATTTAAAAAGGATGCTGGCCTTCTCCAGTATCGCCCATGCAGGTTACCTGTTGATTGGAGTCATAACTATCTTTTTAATGGGCAACAAAACTGCCGATGCAGTTGGATTTTACCTGATGGCCTACACAATAATGAGTCTGGGCGCTTTTGGCATTATTATCTTTTTTGAACGTCAAGAGGGTCAGGTAGATCGGGATAATCTTAACGGTGTTGGCTTCAAATATCCACTTATTTCGGTGGCTATGGCCGTATTTATGTTTGCAATGGCTGGTATACCTCCGTTTAACGGATTTTTCGCCAAGTTTTTCCTTTTCTCGCAAGCAATAGATGCCGGTCATATAAATCCCTGGATGTATCTACTGGTGATAATCGCGGTTATCAATAGTTTATTTAGTGTTATTTACTATTTACGGGTCATTGTGGCCATGTTTATGAAAGAAGAATCCACTGAAAATCTAAATCCTCTCAAATCCCCACCTCTTTACTGCGGTATTTTAATCGCCGTAATTTTGGTCATCCAGATGGGTATTTTTCCCGATAAATATCTGGCTTTGGCCAAAGAGTCTATTCAGGTTCTCTTGAACTTATAAAGAAAATCAGGATGCACCCCCCAATTCAAACCCAAGCTTATTGCAAACATTTGGAAGTTTGGTTGGATAAATATTCCATGAGAGTCTGGCCAGGTAACCACCAATATTCCTCTCAATAATGGATTCAATTTCAATGCGACTGGTTTTTCCGCGGCTGATCAGTTCCAGGATGGAAAAATAGGTACCATATTCAATTCGGTGCGTTATTTTAGACAACAGAAAAACTCAGTACGGTTCCCATTCATGTCTGCAGACCGATTTCCAACTTTTGACCTCTTCCTGAACCTTTTTTCTCTCATCTATACACGCTTCATTCGTCATGTCATGATATGGACCATACTTATGATTTACATAACCTTGAGAAGTTGGTTGTTTACAAAATATTGTGCACATACCGGTTGTACTGCATCCATTTATTACCGGCATGACCACCAGCATAATAAGGATGACTGCTTTAAATAAAATTTTCACTATTTTCCTCCTATTCCAAGCCATTCTGGTTCTGGTTTGGTTTTTTCGATCGTATCTCTATCATAGATTTGTCCCAGGATAGGGATAGGAAATTCAAACCACATATCGAAAATATTTTGTCATTAAAGCGAGGATTATGCAAATGAAATTTCGCTGTCGGTTGGTGTAAAAATTACTGAATGGCAATTTGACCTAAAATATTGGCATGATCCGCGAATTCTGGAAGGCCGTAGGTGCCCAGTTCACCTGTCGTCCCGTTTGTCCCATCTCTCACCCCCTTCCCATTAACCCCTAATTTTACCCCCTAATTTGCCCTCATTATCCCGAAGGAAGTGCCCGGGGGGGGACCCGGGTTGACCTCGTGAACGAAATTTGCCACATGTCGAAATGCTCATGTCGAAATTCTATTGCGTATATCTTCTTCTATGTTATAATTATAAAATTCTATTATTAACTGGGATAAATTTATCTGATGTCATTTGATATTTCCATCAGTTCCGATAATATGGTTGCCAGTATCAATTACCTGGCCATAACCAATAAAGACGCAGATATTATCTCGTTTAGTTTTATTTTAAGTCAACTGACTCAGCGTAAAATTACCTATGGAATCGCCACCGAAGCCATAAAAAAAGCGGTAGATGAATACCAAAATGATCAAAAAGAGATCAAAAACTTAGTGGTATCTCAAGGCACCCTGCCAATTCATGGCGAAAATGGCCAGATTAAATGCAACTTCAATTCATCTCTTAACGATCCTGAAGAATATTTAAAAAACCAAAATTTAGAACAATTGACTTCCTACGGTGAAAACCTGGTTAAAACCAATCAGGAGATTGTCGAAGAACTGGAACCAACACCAGGTAAAGATGGCTGCGATATTTTCGGAAAAATATTACCTGCCCGGTCGGGAAAAAAGGTTAGTTTTGATTTTGATTTTACTGTTGATAAAAGGGGAAATAAATTTTACGCGAATATTACTGGAATTGCCTGTCTGACAGACAATTCCCTGAAAATATTCTCTCCTATTCTTATTAGCAGCGACAAAATGAGAGCAGATCTGGTTACCTTTCCGGTTCAAAGCCCAAAACAGATACCATCTCCAGAAGATATGGATCGATTGCTCGCCTATCACGAGATAAAAAAAGGTGTAAATCGACAAGCAATAATTTCGGCCTTGCGCTTTATGATGGCAGAAAAGAAAGTTAAAATATTTAACATAGCCGCTGGTCAAGCCCCTGTTTCTGGCGACAGCCAGGGATACTCATGGAAAATCGATACCAGTGTTTCCGATGTTATAAACGTGGTTAAAAACCTGAATAAAGCCTCTTATGAGGAAGTTGAAAAGATCAGTCGTAATCTAGTTTCTGTCAACGATATTATTGCTGATAAATCTGGGATGGTAAATTCCTCTTCCGGTTGGGATCTTACTGGAAAAGAGTTAAAACCACAGAAACAAAAAGTCAATAATATCTATCCAGGAAAATTTGTAGAAAAAATCGATGATACTTTTATCTCAAAAATTTATGGCATTGCCCAACTTAGCCATTCCACTGTTGATATAATTAGACTGTTAGATGTAACGGACGATCGGATGGAAGCAGTTATACACTTGCTTTCTCCTGCGGAAAATACTGGTCCTCAGAGTGAAAGCGATATTATCGTTAACCTGAGAAGTATGGATATATCCAATGGTATTGATCATCAAGCGATAAAGGATATCATCAAGCAAAAAAAAGAAAAAACCGAGTTGGTGATCAGCAAAATAGTGGCCAAAGGAATACCACCGATCCCTGGAGAAAAAAGTAAAAATATTCCTCGGATTGAGATGGAAACGAGCGCTGGCAAAGTTGGAGATGATGGAAAAATCGACTTCAGGGAGCGTTCTTTTGTCCATAATGTCCGCCATGAAGACGTGGTAGCGGAAAAAGTTCCGGAGATCAAGCCGGTCGATGGCTTTGATATAAAGAGTAACCAATTAAAGGCGGGATGGAATCCGGATCCAGGACTGACCATCGGACAAAATATCGATACATCCGGGGAAAACCTGTATGTGGCTTCAATTGATGGTATTGTTTCTCTCGCTGGAAACCAGTTAAATGTATTTGACGTTATAAATATTGCTGGTGATATCGATTTCAAAGTAGGGAATCTTGACGCCAATGGAGGCATTACCATTGGTGGCTCTATAAGGCCCAATTTCACAGTAAAAGCAAAAGGGGATATATCCATTAATAAATTAGTGGACAATGCTGTCGTTATCTCTGATTGCAATGTAACTATCAGAGGCGGAGTCACCGGAAAGGGAAAAAGCGAAATAAGTTGCCAGGGAAACATGGCCAGTGAATTTATCAACAATTCTAAGGTTAATGCCAAGGGGAATATCCAGGTTGGGGACTCAATATACAACAGTAGAGTAACCTGTGAAGGTAGAGTTATCGCTAATTCCAAACATGGAACCATTGTGGGTGGAGAGGTTTTCGCAGCCAATGGAATAGATTGTAAGGTCTTGGGTTCTAATACAGGAACCCTAACAACAGTGGGAATAAAACTGGATGCCCATGCCGACAAGCAACTGAAGGAGGTAACTCATCAGTTAAAATTGGTTAACCAGGAGGTTATAAATTTACAGAAAATTTTGGGAGAGGATTTCCTCAAGCGACCTTTGGAAAAATTGGCTACCGTAGAAGCCGGCAAGCGTAAAACCATGATTATAAAATTGAAGCAATTATCTATTCTTTTAAAACAAAAAGCAGAGTTTGAACAGCAAAAAGATGCCATAGTAGGTACTTACAGCCGAGGGTTGACTGCAAAAATTAAAGCCGATGTCTGCTATCCAGGTGTAGTTATTGTTTTTAATGATAAAAGAAAAATTGTTAATGAAGAGATTAAGGCGGCGGTTTTTTTCAGAGACTACAAAGATGATAAAATCAAAACCGAATAATCCGGTATTGGAGATACTAATATATGGATGAACCAGCAGTTACAATAGAGCAGGTACTTAAAGAGTTAAGCGATATTATAACCGAAATGGAGGATGGAGATCTTTGCCTGGAAGACTCTCTGGCCCGATTTGAAAAGGGGATGCAATTGGCTCAAAAAGCTGGATTAACCCTGGAGAATATGGAAAAAAAAGTGGAAGTTATTATGGATGATAACCGCCTAAAAAATTTCGACCCCCTGGTTTCTTAAGAATGACA
>CAZTWC010000112.1:0-10574 GCA_964617105.1 uncultured Myxococcia bacterium | reverse complement strand
GATGATTAAAGTGTACCTTTAAAATATACGGCTGTCAAGATAAAATAGACGGACGAACAAAATTTCACCCCTTAATTTTAGGAGGATTAATAATCATGAGCAGGAAGCAAGATTTATCAACGAAGCGTAGATTTTGGACCAAAAAATTGGATAAATTTAGTTACTTTTCAACCTTTTAATAGGAGTCAGCGAAACGATATGCAGGAATTAAATCTCTAAAAATGACCTGGCCGATTTTTATATCACGGACCACTGGGTTTGAGGCGGACTTGCAATTTATTTTTAAGAGCGGTCATGCGGGTCTTTATTTTGTTGTTTCGCACTGCCATGCCCAGGGCTTCATAAGTACCCACCAGGACTACCAGTTTTTTACCCCGGGTAAAGGCGGTATAGAGTAAATTGCGCTGTAACATGATATAGTGCTGGGTTAAAACCGGCATGATAATGGCTTGATATTCGCTGCCCTGAGACTTATGCACCGTGATGGCATAAGCGATTTCCACCTCTTCCAACTCCTGGGGCTCATAACTGATATCCCGGTTATCAAAACGGATGGTTATCTTCTCTTTTTCCCGGTCAAGGGCTACTATAATGCCTATATCGCCGTTAAAGACATTCTTGTCGTAATTGTTTTTTATCTGCATCACTTTATCGCCTGGGCGGAACTCTTTATTCCCGTACTTAATAGCCATTTTGCCGGGGTTGAGGATATTCTGCAATTCCTGGTTAAGGTTATCTATGCCAGTGATACCGTTGTGCATTGGCGCTATCACCTGGATTTGGCTGATAGGGTCCAGGTTGAATTTTTTAGGAATACGATTGGCCACCAACTCTTTTATTACTGCCAGGGCGGCTTCAGGTTCCGGTCTGACAATAAAGTAGGAATCCAGCAGTTCATCTTGATGGGTTGGTTTTGGAAATTGGGGCATTTTACCTTGGTTGATGCGGTGGGCATTGACAATTATGCTGCTCATCTCTGATTGGCGGAAAATATCCTGTAGTCGTACCAGGTTAAATCGATGGCTGTTTATCACATCGTTTAAAATATTCCCCGGTCCCACAGAGGGCAACTGATCCACATCGCCGATCAGCACCAGGTGGCAATGAGATGGCAGAGCCTCCAACAAACTGTTGAACAGAAAAACATCCAGCATAGAGGCTTCATCCACAATCACTATGTCGGTGGAAAGCTGGTTGTCCCGGTTACGAAGAAATAGGTTATCATGGGGGCTGTATTCCAGAAGACGGTGGATGGTCGTGGCTTTACGAAAGGTCACCTCTGCCAGCCGTTTGGCAGCCCTGCCTGTGGGAGAAGCCAGCAGCATCTTGACCTGTTTATTTCCCAGCAGGTCCACGATAGCCCTGATAATTGTGGTTTTGCCAGTGCCTGGTCCGCCGGTAATAACCAGAATTTTGCAATATAAGGCCTTTAATATTGCCTCTTTTTGCGAAGGAGATAATTTGATCTCCTTTTCTGCTTCAAACCGGTTAAATTGTATTTCTGTTTCTGGGCTGAATTTGATATTTCTGGTTTTGGATTTAGTTAGTCTTTGCAGGTTGTTGACTATCTCTTCCTCAGCAGCATAGAGACCATGCAGGTAAATTCGCTCATCCTCCCTGACTACCATTTTCAATTTAATTAAATCCTCCAGTGCATCTTGTAGTCTCTGGGAGGGGATCTCCATCTGTAATTCACAAATGTCGATTAAATTCTCCTGAAGAACAAAAACGTGACCCTCTTTAGATGCCTTTGACAGTATAAATAGCAGAGAGGCTCTGGCGCGTTGAGGCGAATCAAGAGTTATTCCTGTCTGCAGGGCAATCTGGTCCGCCTTTTTAAAGCCGATACCCTTAATTTCCAGGGCCAAACGGTATGGATCTTCCCGAATTACCCTGATGGTATTTTTTTGATAGCGGCGGTAAATTTTAACCGCATAAGTGGAACTGATACCATGAGATTGCAAATAGATAAGGATTTCCCGCATTTTTTTTTGTTGGTGCCAACTTGTTTTGATCCCCTTTAGTTTCTTTTTACCAATACCCTCCACTAGTTGCAATTTATCCGGGTTTTCATCTAAAATTTCCAGGGTGTTAATGCCGAATTTTGATACTATGCGACCGGCCAGGGTGGTACTGATTCCCTTTATCAGCCCGGAGGCCAAAAAACGCTCGATACCCTTGACTGTGGATGGAGAGATGGTGAGATATGATTCGATTTTGAGTTGTTGGCCATAACGCCTATCAATTACCCACCGGCCCTGGACCCGCAGGTTTTCTCCCTCTCTCACCCCGGCCAAAAGCCCCACAATAGTGGTCAACCCCCGTTTTCCCTCCACCGACAGCCTGGCCACAGTGAAATCGTTATCGGGGTTACGATAGACAATACGCTCTACCATACCTTCAATAGTGGCCAGATTATTCACTACTATTATTCTCCTTTTCTTTTTTGGAGTTCGGTTTTGGTTTGCGGTCTAAAAGCAGGTCTCTTTCAAACTCGGGACATTTGTAATATAGGCTGGTAGATAGGGTAAAACGTTTTTTACAGTAAGCGCGATAAGCGCAGACAATACAAAGATTAGCAATAAAAGCATCGTTACTATTTTGCATATTTCAGCAGTCTCCACATAATTTCCGATACCGATTGGTAACGAGCAGCCGGATCCTTTTCCAAGCATTTTAAGATCATGTCATTCAAGAAAAGAGGAATTTCCATGTTCAACTCTCTGGGAGGTTTGGGCTTTTCATTGAGATGTTTTAATAATATCGAGATGGTATCCTGGCCGTAGAAAGGCAGTTGCCCGCTAAAGAGTTCATACATTAATATTCCCAGGGAATATATATCGGAACGAAGGTCATAGGGCATGGAGTTACACTGTTCAGGCGACATGTAATGGGGGGTGCCAATCACCCGGTTACTGGCCATCTCTTTTGGATTGAAATTCTTGTTTTGTAGCCGGGCTATACCGAAATCCAGTATCTTGATCATAAAGCGTTTGTTGATCAGGATATTTTCTGGTTTAACATCACTATGGACAATATTTTCATTGTGAGCGCTGACCAGGGCAGCACATAGTTGGCGGATAATGGTTATTCCCAGTTCCAGGCGCAATCGGCGTCTTTTCTCCAAAAACTCCTTTAAAGTGCTGCCGGCAAAATATTCCATAGTTACAAAATGGTCGTCGCCAAATTCGTCAAACTCGTATGTCCGGATAATATTTTTATGACTTATTTGCCGGGCGGTTTTGATCTCCTGTTTGAACAGATCCAGGGTTTTCTGTTCGATATTGAATAGATCCCGCTTTAATATTTTTACCGCTACATCCTCTTGTAGTTTCATATCCCGGGCTAAAAAAACATTTCCCATCCCGCCTTTGCCCAAAAGATCAATTATCTGATAGCGTTCGGCAATAATTTGCCAGGGACCGGTCAGGGTTTTTATATCTACCGGTTGGGTATCCAGGTCGCTTTTTACTTTTACGGTAAATAGAGCGTTATCAAATAAGTTCAGGTATTGGTCAAAAGCGGTAATCCGGCAAAGAGGTTTCTCTTTACTTATTTTGAGAACTATTTCCTCCAGGTCCATATCATCAGAGCGTTTGATAATCACCGAATCAAACTCTGACTCTGCCAGCAAACGTAACAAAGAATCTTTGCCGGTAGCCTTTAAGACCTGGTGCCCCTCCTGCTCTAACAATATGGCCAGGGCATTTAATGTTTTTTTTTGGGGTTCAAAGACCAGGATATTTTTTTTATCGGCTGTATGCATATTTTTATTTCCTTGTTTTTTTTAATTGCATCAATAATCCGCTCAGCAAAATAATCTCAACTAAAATGGTAAGAAAAATACCATAGCCAGGCGTCAAGTTCAGTCTCCCCAGGCCGCCAGCCAATGGGAACTCTAAAATAGTTCCCCGAAATATTTGCCCCAATATAATCAAGGTCCATATCAGGCATAAAACGGCTAACCCAATTTGGGTCAGAATTAAACGTCTGGCTAAGAAAGGGGTGACTTTTTCATAACTATACCAAAAAAGCGTCCCTATTCCAAGCAACAAGAGAACCACTATCCATCCACCAACCCTGATACCCTCTACATTACCTTCAACCGGCACATTAAGCCATGGCAAAAAGGCCAAGATTACTCCAACCGTCATGGAGATCAGGATAATTTTCTCCTCTTTTTCCAGGTTGGAGAAAAAATCTTCCAAAGAACGGAAAAAATTTTCCTCTGGTTCGAGGCCTACCTTATCCTTCTTGAGATACTTTCCGACCTTCCCCCCCCTATGCACGAATAGTTTCGGCTTGCCATTGTTTTCTTTGGAATCTACTTTGGGCAAAATCTTTTGTTTATCTTTACGTTCCTCATCAGTAAAATTTTCACCCAGGAAAGATTTGTCGATGATATAGTCACAAGCATCGCAAATCTGTTTATCATCGGGCCAGGTTTTTTGGCAGTTTGGGCATTTTATCATCTAGAATCTCTTACCAATTGTTTACTATAATAGTCCTGAATCGCCTCAACTAACCCTTCAATAGTATATTTGTCCGGCATTATATCTATGGCTAACCCGATTTCATCCGCTTTGGCGGCGGTAATTGGTCCGATAGCAGCCAATTTTGTTCTTTTTCTATCCAGGTCGTGAGGTCCTAATGGTGACAGCAACTTGAGAAAGTTTTTTACAATCGAGGAAGAGGTAAAAGTTATTAAATCCAGGTTATCATTTTTGATCAGATCCGCCAATTTCTGCCGATTTTTTTCCGGGAACCGGGTCCGGTAAATGGGTAAAACTTCCACCTTTGCTCCCAATTGTTCCAGCCCTATAGGTAAAATCTCTCTGGCCTTTTCCGCCCTGGGAATCAACACTCTTTGGCCAGTTAATGACTCTTTTTGCATCACCTCCAGCACCCCTTCAGCGCAGTGTTCAGAGGCTTCAAGGTCTACTTTTAGACAATATTTTTCCAAAGCCTGGCTGGTTCCAGGGCCAATGGTGGCAATTTTGCAGTTTGATAATATGCGAGCGTCCATCCCCTTTTGCCAACTCTTGTTGAAGAAAAATTCCACTCCGTTGGGGCTGGTGAATATCAGCCACTGGTACTGCCCAATTTCTTTAAAAGCGGTTTCTATTTGCGGGCTGAAAATCTCTTCCAAATCAATGGTGGGGATCTCCTCCACCTGGGCGCCCAATTCAGTTAATCTGGCGCTCAGCGTGCTGGCCTGGGAACGGGATCGGGTGACTAATATTTTTTTGCCAAACAGGGGCAGTTTTTCAAACCAACTCAGTTTGTCCCTCATTTCCACGACCTGTCCGATCACAATTATCGCCGGCGGGGAAATTTTGTTCTCCTCTACCCTGGCGGCGATATTGGTCAGGGTACCAGTGACGGTCCGTTGCCGGCAGGTAGCTCCCCATTGGATTACCGCTACTTTTGTATAATCAGGTTTGCCGAATTCGATTAACTTATCCACAATAATGGGTAGTCTTCGCAAACCCATCAGGAATACCAGAGTACCATCCAGAGCAGCCAGTATCGGCCAGTCAAGAGCAGATTCATTCTTTTGGGGATTTTCATGGCCGGTGATCAGGGTCAGGGTAGATGAATAATCCCGGTGAGTCACAGGAATACCGGCATAAGCCGGTGCAGCCACAGCAGATGTTACTCCCGGTACGATTTCAAACTCCAATCCCTGTTGTGCCAATAGGGCTGCTTCCTCCCCTCCCCGGCCGAAAATAAAAGGGTCTCCCCCTTTGAGCCTAACCACTTGTTGGCCTTGCTTACATTTTTCTGCCAGTAAATTACTGATTTGATCTTGACTCATGCTGTGATCGCCACCTTTTTTTCCAGCATAGATCAGTTCCGCTGAATCTTGGCAATAATCCATCAGTTTAGGAGCTGCCAGATAATCGTATACTACAGTATCGGCCCGTTTTAGGCATTTGATTCCCTTTAGAGTGATCAAATCAAGATTTCCAGGACCAGCCCCAACCAGGTAAACTTTTCCGGTTTTTTTTTCGTTGTTATTCATTTTCCATCTCTAGTCTTAAGATTTTCCGGGCTCCCTGGGTGAATAGATCATCCAGCAGTTGTCCGGCCACTTTCTCTGGTTGATCAGCAGGTCCCTCAGCCTCGGAGATTACCATTTCCGTTCCGTTGCGCCGTCCCACCATGCCGGTGATCCGCATAGTATTAACTTCCTCTATTTTAGCGTGGGCTGCCATAGGTACCTGACATCCCCCCTCCAGTTCAGCCAACACTTTTCTTTCCGCCCGCGCCGCCAGCCGGGTTTCAAAGTGATCCAAAATTCCTACCACCTGGGTTAGAGGTTGTTCTCCCAACCTGGTTTCAACGGCGATAATCCCCTGCCCAATGGCCGGGATAAATTGTTCTGGAGGTAAAAAATAATCGATATCCTCCTGTCGCCCCAGTCTTTTCAATCCTGCCGCTGCTAAGATTGCCGCATCCACTTCTCCGGCTTTAACCTTGTTGATTCTGGTATCCACGTTTCCACGCAAAGGCAGGATCTCCAGGTCTTTACGAATTTTTAACAATTGGCACTGCCTTCGAAGAGAACTGGTCCCCACCCTGGTTCCTTGAGGCAATACCTTTAACCAGTTATCAGCGGTTTGGTCAAATCCCTGATTTTTGTTGAGAATCATTACATCTCTGGGATCTTCTCTTTGGAGGAAAGCGCTCAGGAACAAGGACTCTGGTAATTTCATTGGCACATCTTTCAGGCTGTGCACCGCTATATCTATTTCCCCCTGTAATAGTTGATCTTCGATCTCTTTGACAAACAGTCCTTTTCCGCCGATGTTGGCCAGGGGCGTATCCAAGATCTTGTCCCCTCTGGTGTGGATTATCTTTATTTCCACAGTTAGGTCAGGAAATTCAGACCTTAGTTGGGATGCCACCTGGTTAGATTGCCATAGGGCCAGTTTGCTGCCTCTGGAACCGATTTTAATACTCTTCATAGTCTTTCTTAAGGGATATTGTTATTTGATTCTGGTAAAAAGTCAAAATTCGTCATAAATTAAACAAATAATGGATACTTTCCAACAGCCGTTTTTGGGAGTCATTACTGTCCGCTTGTTTCAGGTTAGTTATGGGATAATGCAGTATTTTGTTAACAATGGAATTTATCATCATATCCATTTTGTTTCGTTCTTCAACATCTAATTGGTCAATATTTCTGATAGTTTTTTCCAGTTCATTTTGGCATATACCTTGCATCATATTACGCAACTCAGAAATGGTGGGTGCCAGTGCCAAACCCCGCAGGCTGATCTGTACTTTTTTCACTTCATCTTTTACTATCTGTTACGCTTTCACCACCTCTGATTGCCGGCTGTTAATGTTTTCCCGGGCAATAGACTCCAGGGCATCTATATCGTATAGATAAACATTGTCAAGTTTGTTCACCGCAGGATCGATATTTCGCGGCACGCTGAGATCGATGAGAAACAAGGGACGGTAGCGTCTCCGGCGTAAAAGGGTGAACACCTCTTTTTCGGTCAGGACATAATCGGCCGCCCCGGTTGAAATAATTGCGATATCAGCGTCTAAGAGCCGGTTATCCAACTGATCCATGCCTGCCGCTATCCCATTGGTATCAGTTGCTAACTCCTGAGCTTTTTCCAGGGAGCGGTTAATGATAATCATGGGTTCGGAAATATGCTCTAGTAGCGCCCTGGCCGCCAATACTCCCATTTTTCCGGCACCAACTAAAATAACTTGCCGTGACTGAAGATCGCTGAATATTCGCTTTGATAATTCGATGGCTATATGGCTGACCGATACCAGGCCGGAACCGATACCGGTTTCATGCCGTATCCTTTTAGCAACCTTAAAAGCTCTGGGAAGGATCCAGGTGAGATTTTTACCGCAAGAATTACTCTTATTGGCTAATTTGTAGGCTTCTTTTAACTGGCCCAGGATCTGTGGTTCGCCAACCACCATAGAATCGAGGCTGGCAGCCACTCGAAATAGGTGTTGAAGAGTTTGCCAGCCATTTTTTATATAAATATGCGGTCTTAATTGGGAAGGCAATAGACCGCTTTTATCCAGTAAAAATTTAAAAATATCTTCTTCCCATCCTTTATCTTCTTCCGGTACACCGTATATTTCCACCCGGTTACAGGTAGAGAGCAGTAATATTTCCTGCACCCCGCTAATATGGTGCAATTGACTCAGAATACCTGGAATATGGTCAGGGGCAACCGCTAACTTTTCCCGTAATTCCACTGGTGCGGTTTTGAAACTTATCCCTACTACCTGTAGATTGTATTCTTTTATGGCTTGTGTATTATCCATGGGTGTTATCAAACAAATTGGTCTATGTGTTTGCCTATTCTGGCCAAGTTGATAATAATAAAAGAGCCCATAAGGCTGGCAAAGGCCAGCACGGTAATGAGCGCCATTTTTTTGCCTCTGAAACCGGCAACAAACCGCAGATGAAGAATGGCAGCGTATAAAATCCAGCTGATAATGGTCCAGATTACCCTGGCATCCCATATCAGATAGGAGCCCCAAGTACTCTTGGACCAGAGCATGCCGGTAGCTATGGCAAAGGTTATCAACATAAAACCCAGAGAGATCATTTTTAAATTTAACTCATCCAAGAGTTGTTGGGCAGGAAGCATATCTATGATTCGCCTGGAAACACTACGTTTCAAGAAATGTTCTTGCACCAGGTAGGTGAGTGAAATAATAAAAGAATAGAAAAAAGCCGCTTCAGAGAAAAAGGCGCTGAAGGCAT
Organism: uncultured Myxococcia bacterium; assembly: GCA_964617105.1. Lineage (GTDB taxonomy): Bacteria > CAZTWC01 > CAZTWC01 > CAZTWC01 > CAZTWC01 > CAZTWC01. The sequence continues at coordinate 1,819 of CAZTWC010000112.1, read as the reverse complement.
GAATTGGCAACCAAAAACTCAGCAAAGAATCGGGTATTCTATCCCCGGAGGAAGTTAATATAGAGGAGAGCAGAAACAAAATAAAAACCACTGGCACAACAAAGGCTCCCATGATTGCCAGCCGGGCCTTAATCAGTCCAAGAAATAAAGAACTAATTACATAAACAGCAGCCAGGGCAAAGGATAGGAACCCAAGAGAACTGGAGAGATCGATGGTGATTGCCCCGCTGGCAGTGTAACCTTTTTGTAGCAATAAGATCAAATGAAGTAAAAGACCAGACATTAATAAAATAATCGGGGAGGTCTTTCCTGCTTTGCTTAGCAATTGAATCAGATAACTACCAAAAGATAAAAAATAGAGGAGTAAAATCAGGGTTATAATTATTGTATTTGACATTTGGTTTGCAAATCCTCTCCCCATAATTGGCGGTATTCCTTTTTTATCCACTCCCGCCAGTCAGTTCCACTCTCTTTTATGCCCGCCAGCAAGGTGACGCGATTATGCGGCTGGCACAAGTATTTAAGGAAACGTCTCTTTTTGTCTGGTTCAATTCCTTGATCTTGCAGCCATCGCTTGATTTCCCCTAGTGATTCTACTAAGAGACCCATATCCCTGGGTAAAATATTTTCAAACTCAAGCCGCAGTTGTTTACATAGGGATGGAGATTCTCCTCCAGCCGAGATTGCCAGGGTTAAATCACCCCGATGTATAGTAGAGGGGACAATAAAATCACATTCTGACGGTTCATCGGCAATGTTAACCCATATACCCTGTTTTTTGGCTGCTTTATAAATTTGATGGTTCAACTCTCGATTATCAGTTGCAACAAAGAGCAGCCAACCGGAATTCAGGTCTTCTGGCCGGTATTTCCGCCGGGAAATTGTTATTGAATCGGAATTGCTTTCGATTATCTTCTTCAATTGCGGGCATACTTCAGGGCTGATAAGGCAAATTTTGGCTCCGGCTTTTAGCAGGGTGTCAACTTTTCGTTTGGCTACCTGGCCACCGCCCACCACTACTACTCTTTTGCCCTGCAAGTTTAAAAACAGAGGATAATGTTTCATCTGGTGCATTTATTATTGCTGATAAGAGGTCAAATCTTCAGGTAACTGCAAAAACCATAGCAAAGTGTCTTCATGGTTTCCTCCAAACAGCACCATCCGCCTATGGATAGGATCGTAAATAGCCCGATGACCGTACCTTCCACCAGGCCCCTCTCCCATGCTGGTGATTTTTAACCAGGTTTTTGGCTCATTGGTTAAAGAGAGAGCCCAGAGGTCGTTCAGGGTCTCTTCTTTCTGGTTGATACCGCCAAATAAGACCAAAGTTTGGTTTTTAGAGTCATAAACCAGTGAATGTCCCTGGCGTTTTTTAGGAGTTATAGGCGAATCTATTACCACTTTTTTCCAGTCGCCGTCCCATTGGTCATTATTATCTTTTGTTATGGTCAGGGACCATAAGTCTGCATACAACTCTGAACCGGATGTTTTTTTTCCGCCATAAAGATACATTTTTTTGCCATGGCTATCGTAGGCAATAGTACCTATCTGGATATCTTTCGGCCTCTGGCCGCCAGGAAAAATCTCTTGCCACTTTAAGGTGTCTTCACTGGTGTCGAGAAAGAAAACCTTACACTCGTTGTCATCTTTTTCCTGACCTAAAAAGAGGGCCACCTGGTTTTCCTGGTCATATACAGCGCCATGAGATCTTTTAAATTGAGGCGGCTGGCCGGCTGGAAAGAGTCGTTTCCATTTGCCGTCTCCTCCAGAATGTAATTGTAGAGCCCAGGAGCTGTCCAGCGAATTGTCCTTTAAATCG
>CAZTWC010000111.1:0-10661 GCA_964617105.1 uncultured Myxococcia bacterium | reverse complement strand
CCTTGAAAGAAGCGGAAGTTTGCCTCCAGGATAAACACTGCGTTAAAACAGATCGTGATGGAAAGTACTATTTAAAACAGATCTCCACCGGATCAAAAGTGGTTATCCTTTACAAAAAAGAGGGTTTCCATACCGCAATTCGCCATATTCACACCACTGTATTTGACCTGCAATTGGGCAACCTGGTTCTGCCGGGCATAGAGTTTGATCAAATAAAAGATGTAATCAATCAGGAGTTGGACAAGAAAAAGGGCCATCTAATTATTGAGGTTAGCAGCCATGACAAGAAAGGTTCCGTAAAAGGAGCACTTCTAACGGTTTCGCCGGAATCTGGTAAAGGCCCCTATCATCTAAATGAAAATAATCAGTTGGAACTTTCCACTAATGGAGTCCTGAACGACAGCCACTCTGGCTTTATCACCTATCTGAATATGGATACTGGTAAGGTCAAACTATCTATGACTCATGACACCTGGAAATGTGAGCCAGAAGCAGGATGGCGCCTGGATGAAAAAGATTTTTCCAAAGTGGAGATTCAGATCAAAGCGGACCATTTTTCCTATGAGCACTTTATATGTTTTCCCAAAAAATAGGTTGATGACCAATCCAGTATTTTAAACATTGCAGAAATCAATTCAAGATATAAAGGTTATAAATTGTTTTCCAACTTAATCCGGAAATAAAATATGGAGTTACCTATGAAAAAATATTACCTACTATCATCCATACTAATTTTATCTCTTTTTCTTCTGCTGAAGGGTTGCAGCAAAAAAGAGGATACCTCCTGGTCAGCCAAAGGTGTGCCGGAACCAGAGGGCGGTGCTTTTCACGAAAAGGCTTTTAGCGATGGTGAAAAAAAAGCCACGGTAAAAGACACAGTTGTGCTTCACCTGGAGGCTACGGGCAGCCATGATAAAGACAGCGGTGGTGAAGGTTTTGATGTTATCCCTTACAATCTTCACCGTAAGTCGCGCCACACTGTTTGTTTTAAGGATCGAGATCCCTATGAAACCGAAGGCTCACACTATATGTTAGTGAAAAACAAAAGCGGCAAAGAGGTGATGAAAATAATGGAGGGGGAATGTAAAACCGCTATTCTTAAGGCCGGTGATTATACTAAAGAGATCCATCATGGCCAAAAAGGGAAAAGCGCAAAACATGATATCATCTTTATTCGCCCCAGCACTCCTTTTACCGACAATATCGTCTCTCAGGCGCTTACCGATGAAGAACTCGCTACTGATATGGGAGCAATATCAAAGTGTGCCACCTCAGATTCAGTGGCCTATCAGGACTTGACCAAGGGCCAGGCGACACCCCTGATTGGAAACTGTAAACAACCGACAGTGGCGACTCGGACCTTTTCTGGTAGTTGCAACAGTTTTAGTTTAGGCGGAAAATTGTCAGGTTTTGCTCTGGGACCTTACACTCAGGTTATCCTTTTTTCCGAACACTATTACGGCGGGCCCCAGGCTGGGTTGGTCAACGACTCCGATAAACCAGTGGTTAAGTGTTTTGCCGCCCACCACGTCTTAAATACCACCAAAAAAATATCTTTTGCGGTATCCACCTTTGAGGAGGGCGACCCACAGCAGTGTAAAGTGGAGCGTTCCGGCCATTTCTGTATATGTGCAAATACTATCTGCACCGGACGGGCAGGTTCAGGCGGAACTGGCAGTCATGTTACTACTCAATGGGCCAATTACACTGATATCACCCTTCCCAAACCGGGTGAGGTGATGATTCTGGGCGGCCTTAATAAATCCACTCTATTTACTAGTGGTAAACTTTGCACCAAGGCTCATGTTTTAAAACAAAACTGCACCGATTTGCAACTTATCGGCTTTGATGATCAAATGCATGGTATCCGATACGGTGAAACCAACTTGGTGACCGAATGGTTTGACAACAAAAAATTTATGGGAGAGGGCAAGCGGGTTGATGGCAACAAAGGAGAATATGATGTGCTGGACAATGGCCACACCTGGGGAAATACATACAAATTACTCACCCAGGCCGGCGGTAGAGTGGCAGGTTGGGATGGGGTATCCTCTTCTATTAAGGTGATGACCTCCTCAACTTATTCAACCCAACTGACAGTTCAAAGCAATGGTTGTACTGGCTGTAACCTGGTCAGGGCTGACCTTACTGATCTTAACCTTCGGGGAGTGGTTTTGGATCGCGCCAATTTAACTAACGCCAAATTGACCAATTCAGTAATGGATAGAGGCTCTTTTTTAGGGGTCACTATGGATAAAGCTGACTGCCAGAATGCCAGTTTTGTGGGGGTTGATTTTACTGCAGACAATATTAGCAAAAAGGTTTCCAGTATGAATGAGATCACCTGTAACAAAGCCAATTTTAGTAAAGCGGTTATGGATAAAGTATATCTGCTCAAAGCCAAACTTGATGGCGCCAATCTGAGCGGAGCATCGGTGAGTTCAGCCTTTCTGCGTGGGGTATCCCTCACTCAGGCGAACCTGGAAGGCGCCAATTTTTCGCTATCTTACCTGGAGGCTGACGCTGCCGGTAAATACACCCCTGCCAATTTAACTTACAGTTATATGAAGAATACCAAACTTGATGACGCCCACCTGAATCAAGTGCGTTTTGATTATGTAAGTTGGTATGGAGAACATGCTTCTGCTTTAAGGGCTACCATGGTTAAAACCACCTTTACCAATGCTAACTGCTCAGAAGTGGATTTTGCCGATGCCCATCTGCAGGGGGCTAATTTTACCAATGCAGTTCTGGTCAACACCAATTTTACCGGTGCGGGCCTAAATAAATATTACCAGGATAATACTACCTCTAATCAGGATTTGAATAGTTGCTCCAAAGACGCTGGTAATAAAACCAATTTTAGTTCAACTATCCTCAAAGGTGCGGATTTTACCTCAGCCAAACTGGATGGAGTGGACTTTTCCAATGCTCTGGTTTCAGTTGGAACGGGTAAAACTACCATCGAAGTGATGGATTCTACTGATGGGTGGGCCTTTTTGGAAAAAGATTACAAGATGACCAAAATACCCACTCCCAATGATACCAGTTGCCGCAATATATGCCCAAATTCAGGTAATGGAGAATGCGGCAATATTTGTGATATTGTGGTTGAAGATGGTGGAACTTGCACCTCTAACCATGTTAACTATGCCTGGCAAGCATTAGTACCACCAGCGGAGCCGACCAAGTGCACATTAAAAAAAGCCAAGACGGCTAAAGAAAAACAAAATATGGATGATAATGGCAACGTAATATCTTGTCATAGTGGCGGCCGGCGCCCAGCCCATTAAAAATAACCTATGGAGGAATCATAGATGTCCAAGAATAATAAAAAAGATAAGAAACTATTTCCCCAAATAGATGGCCTACCCATATCTGAAAAAGAGTTATACAAAATAACTCGCCGGGCCTTTAACAAAATATTTATGGGCACCCTTGGTGCCGGTGTAACTATGGGATCTGCCAATCTCTTTTCAGGTTGTGGCGATTCAGGTGATTCAAAAACCGATGGCAGTCCGGTGGTAGGTGGAAGCAGCCATAAGAAAAAGAGCCGTGAGTTCAATGCCGAAACCCATACTCTGCACTTTGATTTTTCCAACTTGTCCAAAGAGAGTGTCCATACTTTACATGCGGCCGGAAAAAAGATTACTCTGCAAGCCCATGACGAAGAGAGTCTTAAAAAAGCGGTAGAGGACAACCAGGGACTGGAAAAGCACAAAGATAAACTCACCCACTATGCATCAGATATCCAGTTGAGTTCTGACAAACCACACCGGATTTTTGTTACCACCAAGGCTAAACGGGAGGGTGCGGAAAAAGAGTCGGACTGCCTGGTTGGGGTTCACATGCATATTCCGGTAGAGCACCGGAAAAACGCTAAAGAGGCAGCCAAAAAATCGGGAAAATTTACTGAGGCAAAAAAGCAGGCTCTTAAGGTCTGCAACTCCAACCGTAATTTTGCTTTGGTGGAGTGCAGCCTGGAGGATGAGTTGGAAGATCAATTTATCTCCGCCTTTGAGACCGCTAAGGCGATAGTTTCTCATCATCCGGAGATAATGAACATCGATCCCTCAATTGCCGCTGAAGTGGAGCAACATATTGAAAACTCCTCTGAGGTGATGAACCTGGCTCAGTCTATCTGTAATCAGGGTCCGGCCTGGGAGCACGATCCGGATTATCTGGATGGTTGGGCCATTTTGGTGGCTCTGGAAAATGATGATGGTACGGCTCAGGTGGATCAGGATGGCGAGCAGATTTACCGCTATGACCTGTCGGAACAAATTCTTAAAGACCTGAATCCTGCAGTGCACCAGGTGCTGGGTTCCATTAAAAATGATCCGGATCTTCATGGCAAACAATACACCACCTATTATGATGGCGAGGATCCTGAAGATACCAAGTCCAGTGGCTTGATATCCCAGCCTCTGACAGCCCAACAACCGTTGATATCTAACTCGGTGGAAGCAAGCGCCTCGGGATATCACCACAATGTATGGTTCCATAAGCCAGAGATGAGGTCGGAGCGGGAATTTTCCATCAAGTGGAACAATATGAATTTTATCTGGTACGGCTGTTACTATCAGTTTTTGGATGCTAATGGCGATCCCATTGAAGCCACTAAAGATGAGATCAAAGATGATTTAATGGAATATGGGATGTACGAGATCGATTTGAGCACCAAAACCACCCGCTGGAAAACCTTTGTGGGAGCGCCGGCAGTGGTGTTTGGCGTACCCATTTCAGGACTCATCCCTACTGAAGAGCGCTGGACTCTGCCCGAAGGTGCATCCAGTTGCCGTATCATGTTTGTGGGACCGGGCACCTATTGCCATCACGGGCATTTGGAGGCCTGGGAGTTGCTGCTCTTTGGTATTTTACTAACCGCCATTGTTCAATACGCCATCCCTATTTTCCTGATGGCCACTACCTCTGGTGAAAATGAAGATGTTTCCCTAAAAGCGGTTTTAAAATCAAAAGGGGTTATTATCAATATCATCAAGTTGGTCAAATCTATTGTCAGCTTAATAGTCAGTCCCTCCAGCAAGACTGGAATAGATTTAGCCGGTTCTTTTGGCAGTTTGATCTCGGCTATTGCCAACGATTTGATCACTCAGGGACTGGTGTTGAAAATACCGGCTATCGCCGCCTGGATAACCGAAAAAGTCACTGAAGAGGAGGTAGAAGAGGCTATCCCCTTTGCCGGTTGGGCCATGAAAATTGCCGCCAATTTAGGAGCTGCAGCCGATATGGTGGCGGCCACTGCCGAGATTCTTGCCAATCCTTATGTAATTGACAATAAAATATCTTTAACTCATACGGTGGATATTACCCTTGCCCATGATCCCAATGATTATATGTTTCCGCGGGTAGCCAAAACCATGGAGATTTTGATCTATACCGGCAAAAACCCGATTAAGAAAACCTTTGATCTAACTGAAACCCAAAAGGGCCAGGAGACTATCACCGTCAGTATGAGCGGCATACCCGCCACCGCCAAAAGCGAGAAAATCCGGGTGATCTTCTACTCTGATACTCAATGGATTGCGGCTGAAGGAACTGACCACTTTCTCAATAAGGTTCCTTCCAAAGGGGGCAAGGTAACCGCTGATATTACCATTACTGAAAACCCTGTGCCGGTTACCAAAGATACCAACTATAGCCAGCAGTGCAAATTGGGTTATAAAGACAATAAATACCAGTGGGATTTTGATGCTGCCGTTCCCAAGCCTGAGCAACTCAGCGCTGACACCCCAGGTGGCAATCTGTCTGAACTTAACAATATCACCATCTGGGTACCTGGCGGTATGCTGGGCTACAGTTGGCGGGCCTCCTCCAAGAACATCAAAGAGTGTGGCGGCAAAGGGACTGGACAGTTGTATATGTTTCAAAATGTGAATCTGCGTCCTGGTAAGGCAGAGGAGGGTTTTAAATCTCCGGGTTGCGGTTATCCTAACGCTACCGCCATTGCCTACGATTATGTGGCAAAAAATACCCAGGTGGATGGGCGGCATTTTTATCTGGATGCCCTTAATACCAATCCCAAATCACCTCAGTATCATCTGCGTAAGATTCGTCTGGACAAAGGTGCTGCCGATCGAACCTATTGGAAATTTGATGACCAGCAGACCTGGGGGATGTTCACCATGCCCCTGAACCGGATGGCGGTTACTCCCAACGGATATGTGGTGGGTATCTCCACTGAGTGGCATCGTATCGGTATTTTGCGGCTTCCCTCAAAAGCCTATTCCCTTGATCAATACAAAAATGATGAACCGGCTGTGTCCAGGAGCCTGCTTGCCGCAGGAAAGGGTAAGAAAAACGATGCCCTGCTCTACCGGCCCGTTGCCCTTGCGGTCACCAAAGACAGTGATATTATTGTCTTAGAAGGGGGCGGCACCCACACCATTAAATCTTTTTCTGTGGAGGGTAAACCCCGCAAGATTTTCAAGAAGAAAAAATTTTCCAAACTGGTGTTGACCCAGACAGTGGAGGATGCCAAGAAAAAAGCGGTAACCATGCTGGATATAGCGGTGGAACTCACCGGCCTGATCTATGTCCTCTCATACACCGATCAGGGAAGTAAACAGAGCGATTACCATCTGGATGTGTATAGCATGGACGGCACTCACGTTGTGCGCAACAGCGGTATCGCCGTGAGCCGCATGGTGGTGGATCCTTTCCGGATACTCTATTCGCTAAATCCCGAAAAAATGCTCCACAGCCCTATTACCGAGCCCACCGTCAGCATCTGGACTCCCTCAACTCCGGATTGTAAAAAACATCCCGAGACTCCGGGCTGCAAACCAACTCCATAGATCGTCCACCGAACTTTCTGCATCACAGCAGAGGGTGGTTAACCACAACATAGCAGATCAACCAGACCCCGGGTTAACCCCCGGGGATCACTGCCTACAACTGAAGCCAGGGGTTTTTCTTGGGTTATAGTTTGTTGGAAGGAATTATTATGAAACTAACCCGGGCCGAGCAATTAAGAAACTTATCTATTCTCTTTGCGGTTATCATTTTTGTTTTTGCCTATACATATAATAATAGTATGGCTGATTCAACTGACCGCAGGCCTGCTGAAAAAAAATCGCAAAGAAAATGGTACCAGACCAAAACCGCCAGAATGAGGCTGGTATCGGACAATATTATTGAGATCCGTGGCCGCAATGATTTGGGAGTGCCTCCTGTTTATAAGCCTAAATATGCCCGTATTGACATTAAACTGATCTGGCATTTGTCCCAAAAAAATGATCAGAAAATAAATATCTTTTTTGTAGCCTCCTGGCGTATCAAATCCAGTATGGATTCTATGCGTCTGTTTAAAAGGGAGGTGCATAAACCACGTTTTGGTAAGGCGGCTGTGGTAGAACACGGTTCGGGAATCTTAAAGATGCTGTGTAACGTTTATCTATATATCTCTGGCCTATCCTCCCAGGTTAAATTTTTTAATAATGAAAAAGAGGCCTGGAAGTGGCTGCTCGAAGCCAGCATAATTCGATAGATCTGGTCTTTTCCCATCCCAGCATAGAATAGCCAATATTTTTCTTTGAAAAACAGGATTGCCGGGTCTCTGGTGGAGTAGATATCGGGGATAATACTATCTGGTTTAGAGATGTCCAGTACCACTCCAACTTTGTTCCAAATAATTCCATCCGCAGACTCCGCCTTTAGAATCCGATAAGGGCCTGGGTTGGTCAAAGAGGTGTCATAGCCGCCATAGAGCATGGTATATTGAGCGTTTTTAAATACAAAAGATTGGGCTACCGAACGGTTGTCGTAGTCTGCTGAGTTACCTCTTTTCAGGACGGGATTTTTTGGCTGTTTAGTCCAGGTGATGCCATCAGGAGAAGATGCTCTTAAAATAGCATAATCCTGGCCATCAAATCCCGAGTAAAACATTGTATAAATGCCGTTTTCCAGCAGAACACGAGGATAGATAGTTGCATACTGATCAAATGACCCCGGAGTTGGTTTTAGAACATTTTTGGCAATTGTTTTCCAATTGAGGCCATCTGAACTTTCAGCCAGGTTGATGTTGCCAGTTGAATACCACATTTTAAACTGGTTATCTTTTTCGATTACGCAGGGGTAGGCAATTATTTGATCACCGTCAAGGGTTCTGATCTCCTCCATGTTCGTCCAGGAGAGCAGATCTTTTGAGCGGCTGTGGAAAATACGGAGTTTTAGTCCCTCCTTTTTGGTAAAATACAGATAGACCATACCATCTTTTAACAGGGCATAAGGGGCCAGATAGCCATCCCCTTTTGACGCATTGCCGGAGCCGAAGATTACCCGCCTCTCCTTAAACTCTGGGAGTTGGCTGACTATTTCTCCTTGATTCTGTGGTTTATTCGGTTGTTCCTGTTTGTCCTGGGAGCAAGCAAAACCAAAAATACTCAGAAAGATGAGGGCTAAAAATCCTGGTAATATCCACATATCCTGTTTTTTTAACATCCATCATTTTTTCTCTATAGATAAAACTTGTCAAGGCAAATTTTCTTATGAGATAAAGTTCCTTTTACACTATCATTGAACTAAAAAAGAATGGCCCAAAATCCTATAAAAGCGCCTTCGCCCAAAGTATAATTTATTCCATTGGTCTGATTTACCTGCTCCGCAATAAAAAAATGGGGGATACCCGGTGGAAATTGTTTGGTTTTAATGGAAAATCACCAGAGATAAAGGTTATAAATTGCGGTATGACTTGCAGAAATATGACGTTAAACAATAACTTGACTTTCAGTATTACGCCGGTATAATTAAGGTATGATTGAGAGATGGTTAAATATTAGTGGAAATAAGTCATTGCTGCTCATCGGTGTTAGGAGGGCAGGAAAGACAACTCTGTTAAAAAAACTTTTCCCTGAAGCAAAGTATATCACGTTAGATGACTTTGACTTTCTTCAGATAGCTGAACAAGATCCCAAAGATCTCTTTTTAGGTTCTGACCATAAATTAGTTGTTATTGATGAAATCCAACGGGTGCCCAGGCTCTTAATTGCTGTTAAAGATAGAATTGATAATTACCGGCAAATTGTATTAATGACCGGTTCAAGCACCCTCGGATTGCTCTCTTCCAGTGCTGAAACCCTGGCTGGCAGAATAAAAATATTCGAATGTCCAACCCTTTGCTATGGAGAGGATAAGGGACCTAATCTCGGTAGATCTCTTGAACATAAACCTAACAGTTTAGAGATTAAAGAGGCTTCAAGAGAGTTGAGCAGATGGATGAGATTTGGAGGTTTCCCTGAAGTAGTTGACTGTAACGGCAATGAACAGAAATTGGAAATTTTGCAAGACTACAAAAACACTTTTTTTACCAGAGATCTGATGTTCCTGACAAATATTGAGAATTTTAGGGGGCTGCTGGGCTGCCTAAATTTTCTTGGTGTTTCAACGCAATCACGGGTTGAAATAAGTTCCATTGCCAAAGAAAGTGGACTGAGCCACCCAACGGCCAAGAAATATCTGAACGTTTTGGAGGCTTCCCGGATAATATTTCGCTTAACTGGATATCAATATGGTTCTTCCAAGCGGCAGTTGAAAAGCAGTAAATACTATTTTGCCGATATTTCTATTCCCATGGCCCTTAATCTCCAACTTTCAGAAGGTCAATTGTTCGAGTTATTGGTTATTAGTGAACTGGAGAAAAGGAGAAAGTTGGGGCGTTTTGATTGCGACTTTTTCTATTATTACAAGTCAGAAAAAGGACGGGAAATAGATCTGATCATCGATGAAGGGTCGATGGTAACTGCCATTGAGATAAAAACCACTCAGAGACCTGAACGATCAGATGTAAAGGGATTAATCGATTTTCAAATAAAAAAGAAGGTCCCTTTGAGAAAGATATTAATCTGCAGATCTCAGAGTTATGCCGAAATTGATGGGGTGGAAATTTGGCCGGTCTATTCACTATATAGAACCTTATAAACAGCAGCAATTAACGAGCCGGCTGAAAAAAATAGGTGGGCACTTTTTGCAGTATAATTAACAGAAATAGTAATCGCGGTAATAAATTACAAGGATAACAATGTCAAAATCTATCAAAATTTCAAGAAAATTAAAAGTCGTTGACACTGTGGATGTGGTGGTGGTGGGTGGTGGTTCGGCTGGTACTACTGCTGCTATTGCTGCCGCCCAAAAAGGGTGTAGAACAGTATTGGTGGAAAAGTGTGGTTATCTGGGTGGACTGGCTACCGGTGGGCTGGTGTTGGAGTTGGATGGGTACAGCAATGGCCAGGAAAATATTTGCCCTGCCATTGGCGATCATCTGGCTCAAGAGATGCTCAGACGGGGTTTTCTATACCAGGGGTCGGGTCCAAAACGGGATATGTTTGATCCTGAGGGATTAAAATTGATATCTCAGCAACAACTGTTGGCCAGTGGTGTAAAACTCTATTTGCATACCTATGTTACCGATGTAATAAACGAAGATGGAAAACGTATTCAAGGGGTTGTAATTGACAATATATCTGGCAAAAAGGTTATTTTGGCAAAAGTGGTGATCGATGCCACTGGTGATGGAATTGTCATGGCTCAGGTCGGTTGTTCCCACCGGGTAGAATCACAGGGGATTGGCCTTAATTATCGAGTGGGCAATATAGATTTTTCTCAATATCCGCGATATATGAGCGAGCGGGGAGATGAGTATT
>CAZTWC010000110.1:0-10665 GCA_964617105.1 uncultured Myxococcia bacterium | reverse complement strand
ATGCCTTGAAAAATTATTTCTGAATGTGAGGTCGCAGAAGAAAAAAAGTGTTCTTATTATCCAACAACTGAGCTGACAAAAATTTAAGTAACCTCGATAAAAGTATTTACAATTTTGTAAATATAATTATATTGTGGTAGAATGATATTTGAGTGGGATGAAAACAAAAATAAAAGTAACCAGAAAAAGCATGGAGTTAGTTTTGAGGTTGCCATGCTTGCCTTTAATGATCCAAACATATTAACGTGGCTGGATAACCGTTATGATTATGGCGAGGAGAGATGGATCAGTATTGGCCTGGCAACAGAACGCTTACTCTTGCAGGTAGCCCACGTAGTGGAGGAGGATAAAAATGGGGAAGAAATCATCAGAATCATCTCGGCCAGGAAAGGTCACTCGCGTGATTGGAGACGATATTTACAAGGTCTCCCCTGAAATGGAAGAAGAAATAGATGCTTTATCGATGATGGATGACAGTAAAATTGATTTAACAGACCCGGAACTTCCTTCAGTTGCAGATTGGCCAGATGCTGCTCGTGGTAAGTTTTACCGTCCAGTTAAAAAAGTTGTTACTATACGTCTCGATTCTGATATTATCTCCTGGTTTAAAGCCCAGGGTGGTAAATATCAAACCAAAATAAACAAGGTTTTACGGGAGTATATTACTCAGCAATTTCAGCCGCCAACGGCAAATATTCGAGACAGAAAGTAGTTCTATTCATCTTAGCCATTAGACCACTGCAAACAGGGAACAACGACAACGGGGGTGAAGACTGGGTGCCTCCACCTTACCCACATCATACACCTGTCCATGCCGACCAGAACACTCCGGGCAACACCGCCTGTCCAGGGCCGCCCACCACTTGACTTTCTTAACTCCGGTCTCTTTGTAAAAGTGCAAGCGGCCGTGGTTGTGGGCTCGATTGATTTCAGTGCGGCAGATTAGCATCAACCGTTGCTGGGCACTCTTGAACACAGTCTTGCCCGCCCGCCTGAACGCCTCTTTGTCCTTTATCACCCGGCCGATCTCCCGCACTATCTGAGGAGTGTTTTTACCGCTGATAATCCCGCCAGATATCCTCATTTTGATATCATGACAGAGTTGCTCCGATAGATTGCCCATCAGTTGAATACGGTAGTTTTGTAAAAACTGCAGTGCTTCGGTATCCACTCCCGGCAGGAAGCTCTCCATCAGACCGAGAATTTCAGCCGTTTTCAATTCTTCATATCCGGTCACTCCCCGATATTTGAACTCAACAATGCCGCTGGCAATCCCAGCCTTTACCGCTTCCTCAACCTGGGCAGGGGCGATAGATGAAAGTTCTCTGGATAACTCTTCCTTTATCTGATCCACCATCTCCTTGATGGCTGGCAGATAGGCCAATCGCACCGCCTGGCTTTGCGGCAAGGCCGGGGAGACCATGGCCATCTCTTCATAGTAATAGATCTGCTCCCTGATCTTTTTAGCGGCTGTGGCCAGAACGGTCTCCAACTCCTGCGCCTGTTTGTTGGTTAACTTATCCTGACCAGTCCTGATTTTGGTGATAATCTGGCTTTCGTTGCTATCGGTCTTGGCTTGCGATTTGAGTGTAACCATAACCTTGTCCATCTAAAAGTGCCCCTGTTCCTTGTCCTCTATTCTATCTTGATTAGCCCAGTTGTAATGAAGTCCAATGCCAGATTTACATCATCTGGTAAATAGCCTCAGTGGCGCCGGCCTCATCCTCTACCTCGCCATCGCCTTCCAATCCCAGCATCCGCCTCGATTCCTCGGGTGTCAGTATTCCCAAAGATACCAATTGGACTATATCCTGAACACTCCAATTAGTGTCGAGAATAACTCTTTCCTGGCTTTTGCCGCTCTCTTCCACCACCGGATCAAGACCGATTTTAGTCTGTAGCGTCTTTTTTGACATGAGCCCCCGGTCATACATATCCACAAACAATTTTTTGATATCTGTCTCGTTATGCAAATCCAGATCATTGAAGTGGTAATTGACGGCGATATCTTTGTACCCCTTGAGCAGCATCCATTCGCCAAATACCCAGTCCAGCAGTTCCCTGGCTCTCTGTTTGATCTCTTTTAACCCAATAACCATTTTTTGCAGCGATATACTGGCGGTGGCAAAGTTAGGGCCATCACCGGCGATAATACTTCTGGACATACCAAGCGCCACCAAAATATCTTCTTTTATCTGCTTGACCTTGCCCTCGGTATCTAAGGCGCCGTTAGTGCCATAGGTTTCAGCCTTGACAAAAAAGGGCACCACCAATCCTGAGTTCAAATCCAGGTTGTTCATCTCTTTACGGATATCATCGATCATTTTGGCCGTTGGTTTTATCAACTTGTTGCCATAGTATCCGCCCACCTTGATAAACCGCAAAGGAGTTGCCCACCTTTTGGCAATGGCCCGCTCTGCCCGACGATAGTCTCTCAATAACTCTATGGCATCAAAGGCTGGCAGGATCATAGAGTTGCCCCGCAAACAAAACTCAGTGGCGTTCCATTTTTGATGGACCATCTGGTCCAATAGCAGGTTAACCGTCTTTTCCTCTGTTACTCCTGAAGCCAGACTGGATTTTTGAACTACCTCGATTAGAACATCATTGTCAAATTTCATCTCCACCGAGATAGGATTTACGCAGGTCACCTTCTCGATGTCGGTCCCATCATTGGTGCGGTTAAAATAGCCAACAGCATCACCCTTGACTAAAAGTTGCAAAACCATGTCTTTGACAAATCGATTCAAATTGAGTCGGTAGAACACCTCTTTGATCTCCTTTTCAGCACTCTCATCTTCACAGGAAATGCCGATTTCATCGCCAATGGCAAAGACCCGCCAGGAGTTGACAGCATTTGACACTATCGGCTCTGTCCGGTAATACTCCCAGGCTTTACGGGCCACATCAATCCATTTTTCCGGCACAGTCTCTCCCGCAGTGTGCTGGTTGAATACACCAGGGTCCAGAGATGCTGCGGTGAGCATCTTTTCCTGTTTTTTTGTTTTACCTGTCTGTCTCATGGTTTCCTCCTATACTCGTTCGTTATCTAAAAATTGGCTCTGTGGCCATACAAGGGATGTAAACTTCCTCTTCCTGATCAATATATTCATTAAGCCGATTCATCTCCCGGGCTAAAAAAGCACACCTGATAGCATCGATGATATGGTCTTTACCTTTGGAGTAGATAATCCCCCGCTCGCCAATATGATAAGTGTGATCTGCGAACTGGTCCTCTATCTCGTGGTCATCAGCAGGAAATTTCACCCGCTTTTTGGCCAGAGCAAAGTTGATAAGTTGGGTCATATATTCCTTGGTCCGTTTTTTAATCGGGGCAGCATATTCATCCTGGCCAATAATGGTGGAGCCGCCAAAATCAAACCCCTCCAATCTGTCTGTCAGTTGGTTTTCGGTAAACTTGTCCAGAGTAAGAAGTTCCTGCATCACTGCCAGGCCGTTACCACCCTTGTCTAAACCGATGGCCGCTGGCTGGTAGTATCTGTCTATGGCGGCAATCAGTTCGCTAATAATCGGATAGGCCACCTGCTCAGCATGAACCCGCAGCACCAGCCGCATAGTGTCGGAAGTTAAGGCAAACAATATTAGTTCAGTTGGATCGGCTGTATAACCCAGATCACCTCCCAGATAGTAAATCCCTGAGTGCTTCGACAAATTCAGTAGCGTATTCACCCGCTCTTTGATCTCATCTTCACTGTCACAATCCTTAAACTGCTCACCGGTGATAAAAATCCGCTGATATTCCTTTACATCACCCATGCAGCGGTAATACTGTTCCATATTAAAGGCCCCAAAACTGGGTTTACCATGCTCGCCGGCAATCTCGTGCTGCCAGTCAACTGTATCTTTGCCGCCGTAAAAACTCAGCAAATAGCGCTCCCTCTCTTTGCTCCACCGAGGAGTTATCCAACTGGGCCAGTGAAAAAGTTCCCAATCATCTGATTTGGTAATTTTGTAGTAATAGGAGCCGCGGATACCGTTGGGAGTAGAGTAAACTCTCATCCTGCCGTTTTCTAAAAGACACATTCTCAGGGCCTTCCAGGCTTTGTCCGGTATATACGCAGCCTCGTCAATATAGAGCATCTGCACGTGTAATGAACGAAATGCCTCTCCGTAAGGGCCGCCCGGTCGAAAGTGGACCACTGTGCCATTGGCAAATTCCACTTTGAAATACGGTTTTCTAACTACCTTGGGAGCGCCAATTTTGTTTTTGGCGATACTGGCCTGTAGATCGGAACAGTTTTCCAATTGGAACTCAAACTCATCCACCAGAGTATCAAGTTGGGCCTGGTGGGGTGCCGCTACCAGGACCGAGCCTCCCCTGGTGGTAAAGGCATAATTAAGGAGATGGGTGGTAAGAGATACGGTCTTACCTGTGTCCCGGCCGTCCCTGTGAACGATAAAACTTGCTTTACAGCGCAAATCATCTTTCTGGTGACTCCAGTATTTGCGCCTACTCCTATCCCGGTTCAGCAAAAAAAACTCACCCCACCTTACCGGGTCTTTCAATATTGCCACTAATTTTTTCTGGTCCATCTCAAAAATAGGTTTTCTGGGTCTTGGCATTAAGCACCTCTAACTAATTTAAATTTATTGGTATTATTGACTTGACTTGTTTCAAAATGGAAGCATTCATGGACACGTCGATACCAAAAAAAACTTACCATTAAAGGAGATGAGCCATGAATGAAACTGCAGAAACAACACCAAAAACAGTAAAAGAAACAGTGCCTGAGTATCTCGAATATTTGAAGAGCCAGGGCAAAAAGGAGTCCACCATAAACACAATTGGCCGACTGCTGAAATTGGTGGTAACCCATCAGGGAGAGCAAAAACAGATGGGTAAAATCCTGCCAGCCCATATTGCCGGCTTTTTCAAAAGCGACCTGGCTACCAAGGTTAAAGACCGTCCCATGGCCGAACCGACCAAACTGCAGATCCGCCGGGTAACCCGCCAGTTTCTGGTCTGGGCTTTTGAAACTGGAATTATTGTCAAACTGCCTTTGCCCAAGGATGAGATGAAGTTGGTTAAAAGTGTCAACTCTAATCAGGGGAGCCAGGCTAATCAAGGCGGCCAGACTGAGCAAGAAGGCCAAACTGAACCGGACAATCCGCCCGAGCCAGAAGAAACCGTAACGGTTCAAGATAATTGCAGAGAAAATACTGATAGTAGCGAAGAACGTCCAGACAATAGGGAGGAAGGCCAAGAGAGTCAGGACAACAGTGAAGACAGTGTTAACGACAACTGAACAACCAGCCGAGTTAGAACACTTTAAAGTGACCAACTTGGGTGTCAGGAATATCCTGGCGCCCTTTTTGGTTTCAGGCAAAAGTACTGATAATACTAGACAATTGACTTGACTTGCTGGCAAATGGAAGGTCACATGTGTATGTAGAAAGAAGAGAGTGACTATGACAAATAGAGAGGACACTAAGGAGAAACAGAAGGAGGGAACAGATAGATGATAATCAATGAGTGTATTGAAAATTTCCTTACTAGCATGACCGCTCAAGAGAAGAGCCCACTTACCATTGATGTCTATAAACGGGAACTCAGCCGGCTGATGCTTTTTACCGGCAACATTGAAATTACAGAGTTTACCAGCGACATGGTAAACCGCTACACGATCTCTAAATTGGTCACCAGGTCTGATAACGGTAACAATCGAAGTGAGATAACAATTTCTCGCACTAAGGCAATTTTGCGCTCCTTTGGTCGGTATCTCGAGGAGGAGGATCTCTTGGATAAAAACCCGGCCCGGACACTCAAGATAAAAAGACCCCAGAGAAAAGACCCTGTTTTTTTGACTCCTGGCGAGAGAAAACGCCTTATCAAAGCAATCAGTAGACAAAGAGGGACGGCCGCAGAAAGAGACCTGGTTATCATCCAACTCTTTTTGGGCACCGGTATCCGGTTGGCCGAACTTGTCGGCCTCGACATTTGCGATGTAAGGCTGGATGACAAAAAAATCGATATTAAGGTTAAGGGCGGAAGAAAGGAGAGCCGCTTTTTGGGGAGCAAACTTCGCCGCCTTTTGAAAGCCTGGCTCCGCAAGAGAAGGGATGATAACAGCACCGGCAATATCGCCATCAGCAATAGCCCAACAGATCAGGCTCAGACCAGCCTGACCAATCAAAGCGGTCAGTCCGGCCAACCACTTTTCATCTCCAACCGCAAAACCAGGATCACCGCCCGCCAGGTGGAACGCCGCTTCACTCAGTGGCTCACCTGGGCCAATATTGATCGCAAACTCACCATCCACTCTCTGCGCCACACTTTTGCCACCAACCTCTATGGCCAGACCAGAAACTTGATTTTGACATCCAAAGCCCTCGGCCACCGCCAGGTGAGTACCACTCAAATATACACCCATCTTTTCGATTATGAGCTCGAGGATGCTATCGAGGATTTGGGGTAGAAAAAAAATCGCTCTCAGCGTTTCCACTAATTTTGATTTTTGAGAGTCCTGATTTTCAAAAAATCTGCAAAAATTGTCATGTACAAATCGTACATAAAAAAAGGTCGATTTGTACAGGGGGTTTGTACGCAGTTGTACATGGTTTGTACACGTTTGTACATGGGGGTTTTGAAATAGTGTAAATAAGTTTTTGTTCGCCCATTTTTTACCTTTTGGCAAACTACTTTTGTTCTCTGGTTCACTTTGACCGGAAGGGCTATTTTCTGCCAACATCACCTGAGATTTATGCGACCGGGTTATACCATGCACAACTTGATCATCCTTGTTAACACGTTGATATTCCATTATAAACCGCCAGTCTGCAAGGTCAGAGAACGGGTGTTCTGCGCCCTTTTTTAAAATCTGCCTCTCCTGATAACGCATAGTTACCTCCTGCCTGCCAACGACATCTGCGCCCTTTTTTTTCTATTTTGGCCGTGATTGTGCATCTTCACCTTGCCTGCTATTGTATTCCTCCAACAAATCGGCCGCCCACTCCGCCGGGGTGCTCATCTGTACCTCTACACCTTCTCTTATGTCCCGGGTTGCCTTCAGGCACTTGAGGTTCTTTTGCAAGAGATGATCGTGGGCGGCTGCCAACTCCAGATTATTCTGTTTGCAGGCCGAGACCCATTTGGAAAAATAAAATGCCGACATCTGCGCCTGCATCCTGTCAGTGGACTCGTTTAAATCAAAATCATCATCTATCGCTTCTAAGGCGCTGATCATCAACTCCTGTTCTTCGCTATTGTTTATCTCGAGAGTGTCTGGCAATTCCTGCCACCACTTTGGTTTACCAATCAACTCCGGATTTCGAACCTTGCTATGTTGCCAGCACAAGTCACTGTCCTTCATTGCCGGGTTCGGGCAAGACTTACCTGAATAAGTCATTGCTGAACATCTTTTTGCTGTTTCACTAAACTTGGACATCTTGTGTTCCTCCTGCGTAATAAAAAATTGTTCCTCCCGGGCGGGAGGGGCTCGCCACCTTTATTTCACCACTATTTCTCACCCTCAGACTGCTTCCTGAACTCTTTTACCAGGGTTGCCACTCTCCGGGGGGATATGTGCAACTGATCTGCTATTTGCGAGAGACTCAGTCCCTGGTTATCATGCAAGTGGCCGACACTTTTAAGACGCTCTTCCCGCTTTTTGGCTGTTCTGGTTGGGACGTATATTTGCTTTCCCTCCAGGCCCTGATCCTGTAATTTTTCAATTTGCTCTGAGGTAAGGCACCAGGTGCCTTTGATATAGTTACTTTTAGTCATGGTTTACCTCCCGATGGCTGTAACAGTGTGGATGATCTTGCTTCCCGGTAAAGTCCGGCGCAGGCTCTGAATAAAGGTTTGCTCGTCTGCTAGATTGTCGCCAGCAAATTCAAATTCAGAGCATTTTTCCATCTGCCTGTTGAGCAAAGTGTGAAGAAAATATGTCTTTTCGCCACCGCCAGGTTTTTTCCACTGCACCGCTGTGCATCGCACCTTCTGAGTATAGGTGGTCTTATCACTGGAGTAGTGACGAAACACTTTGCAGTTGATGCAATTGGCGCAGAATATTTTGTTAGCCATTATCTTTCTCCCGTTTGTTAAGTCCAACTTGATGCCGGCGGCCATTACCATGCTTGTAAAAGTGCAAAACACTTCCTGTGGCGGTTATAAGTTCTATGGTTTTCGAGGTTACCTCGCCAAGTCGGTCGCCCCGGTCAATGAAGTTGATAATTCCCCAGTCAAATCCATAGGGAAATGTGAAAGTTCCTTGGTTCTGGTAGAGGCCGGACTCAGTCCAACCAAGAGAAATCGCTCTATGTTTAACCGCATCCACTTGCTTCAATGCGTAACTGCTTATTGGGTTGAAAACCGGTAAGGTTTTATCGGTCGGGTATATAAAAAATGTTTGCTCTTTTTTGTTAGGCGACAGCATTGGCAGAAGACTTAGCCGGAATTTTGCTGTATCAAAGTCGTGTGGACTAAAATATCTTTCGGCTAATAATTGAATCCGACCAAAGCGGTTTGCAACTTCAGTTTCTGTTTTACCGTCAACCAATTTTTTCTCTACCGCCTGCCTAAAATTAAAAAACCGCTTTTGAAGCCACAAAAAATAGTCTGGTGAAAGGCGCCGGTAAATTTTATTCTCATGCAAGATATCCTCTCTGTCGGGGTTGGTTTTATGCAAATTCAATATTTCCAGATTAGTAGCCGCCCAAATGTCAACATTTCTGTAATTGCAAACGCTGGCACGCTGGAAGTGGTGTTGGCCATGTAACTGCCTTTGATTAAATGCTTGAGAGGTTTTGCTGGCGGCCGCTGGCCGTTTCTGCTGCGTAAAGTTGGATGTAGCATCACTAAGACCTTCTCTCCTTCTTCCTGATACGATTCCCTGGCTTACTGTGTGCATTGTTAAATTCTCCATTTGCTTACTCATCTATGTCCGCACTCACATTATTCACACAAGAGCATGTCTCATTTTTTTTCCCCAATAACTATACAGATGCATTTGTATATAAGTACTTAGTACTTATTAATGGGGAAAAAAAATGAGACACCCTAAGTGTGAATTATGCTATGCCTTTCTTTTTTAAATTCGGGATGCTTGCTAAAAAAGTCAATTGCCTTGTTCTGACATCCCGGATTACGTCCAATAATTTCAACCTGGGCAAATCCTTTATTGCCCTTTACAGACAGTGCATAAGTAGAGACTGAACTGTCCTTTTTGATGGCGGAAATATGCCGATAGAACGTAGACTTTGTCATTTCTTTTTCTTTGGAGATTTGGCACCAGATATCATTGCTCTTCATAAAATTTTCGTTCTCAATTGATGGCTTTTCTTTGTTCCCAATAATCGGCCAAAGCGTCCTTGCCGGACAGACAAAACCAATTTTGTCCAATTGCATTTCGATTAAATTGCGAAGCATTTTTACCGCTTTCTCCTTTCTATCCTGCTTTTTCCTCCCCAGCACATCATCAACTGAAACCAGTTGTGTAACCGGTAGGTCAGGAATAACTAAATTGGTTAGCAAAATTATGTCTTTTGAGGGGGTTAACCCTGGCCGGATGCGATGAATCGACTGCAATACTTCATCCTCCCGGCCGGTCTCGGCTATCGCCTGGACAAGTGGTTCTTTGTAAACCAGGACTTTGACGCCGACATCATTGTTGACGTACTGCCGGATGACGATTTCAGTGTCGGTAGACAGGTTATCCTGATAGTAAAATGCACTGGCATATTGGCGGACTGTCTCAGGGTTCATCCCCGGCATGCCGAAAACAATTACCCGTTGTAATTTCTCAAATTCATTGGAACCACGGGTGCCGTAGTAGTGGTTGACCATAGTCCCTTTTGGGACTATTTTTCTGAGTTCATTTTCCAAGGACTGCTTGCAGATAACCAATGATAGAGGCTGCTCGTGCAAATAATATTTTAACAGTTTGACCATCCGGCTTTTGTGGATGGCATTTCGCAGAGCACCGATAGAGCCGGAAGTCGAGTAAACCTGAATGACTCTATTGGCAAACTCTAACTTTGGCGCATAGACAATAGGTTTGGCATCAAATAATCGCTCATATATACCGGCTTTGCCGGTGGCATCCAAAATTATCGTTGGAGTTGGAAGTGGCGGTGGCTTTATTTTGTGGGTAATTTCTAAGATATTTTCAAAACGGTTTTTCCCATCTTTACCCTTGATGCGCCTGGATAAAAAGCGGAGCCTCGACAGATTTGAATCTTTTTGACGCTCAAAAAATTCATAGCGTAAAACCGGTAATAAAACGTTTAAAAATTGAAATGGCAATTCCTGTTTCTCATCATGGGGGTCAACGTAAATTTGGTCGATAACATTGTCGATTTTCGGTGGTATAATTTCTAATAAGTCTTCTAGATTATCTGGATGCCGCCATTTACTATTTGGTTTGTCTTGCATATCTAAATAGACCTCTTCTATCCGTCTACGCAAAATATCACCGGTTATTGGATGTGAAAGGCCGGGAATTGCCATGAAATTTTCCAAACAATAGAGAAAAATCACCAAATTTTTTAGATTTTTTATTTCCTGGTCATAATCGACATTTTGATTGAGTTTTTTTCTATCTTTTAGTTCATCTATATATTTATGGATAAAAGTGCGGGCAAAATATACCTGGTGAAGATTTACGCTAATAGTCTCGATAAATTGGGTCATGATATCTTCGTCAA
>CAZTWC010000109.1:8907-10679 GCA_964617105.1 uncultured Myxococcia bacterium | reverse complement strand
ATATGATTACCTTTGGCGGCCTGGCTCTTGGTATTGGAATGCTGGTGGACAACTCTATTGTTATTCTGGAAAATATCCAGCGTCAACGGGAGTTGGGCCAGACACCAAAATTGGCAGCTATCCTGGGCAGTTCTGAGGTTTCCACCGCCATTGTGGCCTCCACCATGACCACTATCTGCATTTTTGTGCCAGTGGTATTTATGACAGGTTTTGCCAGTATTTTTTTTGGCCAGATGGCCTACGTGGTTTCTTTTGCTCTGTTGAGTTCTTTAGCGGTGGCTTTAACTCTGGTGCCGGTGTTGGCCTCTCTTGAATCTCAGGCGGGTTCCCGGAATAAACCAGGATCATCTAATAAATCGGCTGAAACCAACAACGGAATATTGGCTGGTTTCCTTAACCGGCTGGAGTCAGGTTACCTCTATCTGCTCAAAGGCTCTCTGAATCGTCCCTGGCTGGTTTTCATCATTTGCCTGACTTTGCTAGGAGGCAGCATTGCCGCCATCCCTCTCATCGGTATGGAGTTGATGCCCGAAGGTGACCAGGGCGAGGTGCGGATTTACGGCAAATTGCCGGTGGGAACCCCGCTGGAGAAGACTGAGGCGGTAGTTAAGTGGTTACAGTCCCAATTGGCCGCCAAGATTCCAGAATCGGTTTCTGTGATGGGAGTGGCTGGAACTCCAGGTTTTTGGTCTCGTTCCGGCCAGAACGCCTGTCGAATTTTTGTCAAATTAACCAATATAAAAGATAGGAACCGCAGCGCCAATCAGATAGCCATGCAGGTGCGCCGCTATCTGAATCGTATTCCGGATTTTAAGGCCCGGGTTCGGGCCGGAGAGGCCTTTTGGCTCTTCAGGATGTTGCGGGGCGGTGGCGAACGGATATCTATTCGTATTTTAGGTCATGACCGGGAAGCGGGAGGACGGCTGGCTCGGCAGGTATCCTCTCTAATAGAGGAGGTGCCCGGCGTAGTGGATGTGGATATCGATCGCAAGGAGGGTAACCTGGAGGCGATAATCCGTATAGATGCTGATAAAGCGGCTGATATGAAATTATCGGTGGGTAGTATAGCCGATGAGATCTCCACCTATGTATTGGGTACTGCTTCCACCTATTTTCGCCAATACGGTGATGAATTCCGGGTGTTAGTGCGGCTGCAGGAGAGTGATAGGAGATTGACCAGCCAACTGTTGGATTTGCCCCTGTTGACCCCGGAGGGGAAGCGTATCTCCCTGGGTGATGTAGCCACCATCCAGTATAAGCTGGGGCCCATGATGATAGAACGGCTCAATCAGGAACGGCTGATTACGGTCAATGCCGGGTTTAGCGGCCGGGATTTGGGCTCGGTGACCAGCGATATCGGTAAAAAACTCCGCCAACTGGTGTTACCGTCCAATTTTCGGGTACAGTTTTCCGGCGAATTAGAGGAGCAGAAAAAGAGTTTCAGCAATTTACTGCTGGGGTTATGTTTAGCTATCGCTTTGGTTTACATGGTGATGGCCTCTCTGTTTGAATCGTTGCTCCATCCATTCGTTATGCTGTTGGCTGTGCCCTTTGCCCTGATTGGGGTGGTATTAAGCCTGCTGTTAACCGGAACCACCTTTAATATAAACTCCTTTTTGGGCGCCATTGTGCTCTGCGGCATTGTGGTAAACAATGCTATTGGCTGCTAAAATAAGGGAAATAGTCAAATAATGACTAATACGAGATTATTTATGTTCTTTTTGAATCGTTTTGTGTCGAAAATAGGTTATAATTTCGTGTAATAGTCAAAC
>CAZTWC010000109.1:0-8897 GCA_964617105.1 uncultured Myxococcia bacterium | reverse complement strand
ATGCTATTGTGCTGGTTGATTATATCAATCTATTACGGAGCCGGGATCAGACCGACTTGCTGCCCGCTGTTCTGGAGGCGGGCCGGCGGAGGCTGCGCCCTATCCTTATGACCTCTCTAACCACCTCTTTGGCTCTGGTGCCGGTGGCTATGGGAGTAGGCGAGGGAGGAGAGATGCAGGCTCCTTTAGCCAGAGTAGTGGTAGGAGGTTTGCTCTCCTCCACCCTGATCACTTTAATTTTAGTGCCCAGCCTCTATTTTTCCCTGGAGAGATGGCGGGCTAGATGAAACAAGATGAATTATGAATATAACCGCAATTGCCGATAAAAATTGGCGAGTTTTCTCATCTCTGAAGTTCGCTATCTTTATTTTGCTGTCCCTGGCTGCATTTATGGTAGTGGGCACTTTTATCCCCCAGAATATACCGCCTCATGTACTGCGCCAAACCTATTCTCCTCTGGCCTTCGCCCTGCTCAATTTTTTTCAGGTTTATGACCTGTTCCACGCCTGGTGGTTCTCTCTGTTGCTGCTACTACTATCGTTGAATCTGTTTGCCTGCACCATAAATGGTCTGAGCAAACTGCCAGGCCATTTCAAAATAAGGCCAAAAGGTGAATCCCCCCATCAGGGGATGTTCAACTTAACTTTAACTTCCGAAATGGATCAAAAGAGTGCCTTTAACCTCATTCACCGGTTTTTCTCCACCCGGGGAGGCAGGATTTTATCAGTTCACGATTTTTCCATGCTTTATTGGCAAAAAAACAAATACGCCCGTCTGGGTGTTCATATTGTCCATATAAGTCTATTGATAATCCTGGCCGGGTCTTTATCCACCTCTTTATTGGGTTTTAACGGCTCTGTTTTTATACCCCAGGGGGAGGAGGTTGACCACTTTTATATATCTGGCAATGATGGCATCCCCATCAGGAGGCAATTGGATTTTACCATCGCCTGCGACAAGTTTGAGTTAAAACTCTTTCCAAATGGCCAGCCTAAGGATTATATCAGCCACTTGCGTATAAAGCGGAAAGGGAAACTCTTAGCCCAAAAATCTATTGAGGTTAACTCTCCACTAAGTTTTGAAGGGATATCCCTATACCAATCATCTTACCGTAAACAGCCATTTCAGAGTGAAATAAAGTTGGAGATAACCGATACCCAGACCAATACCAGTAAAGAATATACCACCACCTTTCAGCAGCCTCTTATATTGGGGGAAGGCTCAGATGCACCGGTTACTTTCACTGCCCTGGATTATTACCAAAATTTTCGTAAATTTGGGCCGGCTCTCTATATGGAGCGGAAACCTGCCGGTAAGATGGGCAATTTTATTGTGTTAAAAGAGATGCCCGAGTTTGATAAAAAGCACCGTAACGACACTTATTGGATTAAATTGAAGCAGGTGAAGGAATCCTATGCAACCGGATTACAGGTAGCCAAAGCGCCTGGTGTGTCATTGGTATGGTTGGGTTGTAGTCTAATGATTTTGGGTTTGTTAATAACCTTTTTTATGGTGCACCAGCAGATATGGGTAGAAGTTAAGGAGAAAAAGGAAACCGGAAATGGGACGGCGCCAGTGGTTCAAATTGTTTTAAAGATGAACGTAAACCGGCACCGCCGTGAATTTGAGCCTCGATATCAGCATCTAGAAGCAGAGTTTAAATCTTGTCTGACTAACTGCACTTAGACCAGGCACAAGCCTTACAAGTTGCACAGCCATCTTCATTGGCTATCGCCTGGCTGCCACATTCCGGACAGGTGACAAATCCGGTCTTCACTGGGCTGGAAACTCCAATTACGCTATTGGTGGTTTCGCTTTTACCGGTCAGAGCCTGTCCTGGGGCAATCTTTTGGCCGACTTCGGTGGCCGGAGATGTGGTATAGCGTCGCAAAGCCTTGGCAATGGCATCCGCACAGGATAGCACCTGCTCTCCATTGGCCCAGGCCGGAGCCGGACACCTGACCGCGCTTAATTGCTTGATAATCTCCTCTGTCGCCACCCCCACTCTAAAAGATAGAGAGATCAGCCGGCCAATAGCCTCTGCTTGGGAAGCGGCGCAACCGCCAGCTTTACCCATGGCAGTGAACAGTTCGAAGGGGCCGTGTTCATCTTCGTTAATAGTGATATAGAGGTGGCCGCAACCGGTATTGATCATCTGGGTGCTTCCCCGCATAATCTCCGGACGATCTCTGGGGATCAGTTTGGATGGAAAAGCCAGTTGCTGATCCAGGGATTGTTCTCCCTCCTTACGATTCACTTTGCCTATGTTCAACACCTGGGCCGGTCTGCTGTTGTAACGGTAAACTGTGACTCCTTTGCAACCTAGAGTATAGGCCATCCTGAAGGCGTTACCAACCTCTTGTTTGGTGGCGGATTCTGGGAAATTAACGGTTTTGCTCACCGCATTATCAACATGTTTTTGAAAGGCTGCCTGCATGCGAATATGCCATTCAGGAGTAATATCCATAGCCGTAACAAAGACCCGTTTGATATCCTCAGGCACTGAATCGATATCTTTCAGGGAGCCCTTCTTGGCGATCTTTTTCATCAACTCCTGGGAATAAAACCCCCGCTCTTTGGCCATTTTTTCAAACAGGGGATTTACCTCCACCAGTTCATCGTTATCCATTACATTTTTAATAAAGGAGATGGCGAAAAGTGGTTCAATACCGCTGGAACAACCAGCGATCATGGAGATAGTACCCGTGGGCGCGATGGTGGTGGTAGTGGCGTTCCTGATGCCACTATCATCTGATTGATCGTAGCTGCTGCCCCGAAAATTTGGAAAACCCCCCCGCTCTTCAGCCAGTTGGCGCGACATAATTTTTGACTCTAAGTTGATAAATTGCATCACATCTTCCGCTATTTGCAGAGCCCGATCGGAGTTGTAAGGGATATTCATTTTAATCAGCATTTCGGCAAACCCCATTATTCCCAGGCCGATTTTTCGGTTGGCAAAGGTTTGTTGCTGAATTTTACTGAGCGGGAACTTGTTGATTTCGATGACGTTATCTAAAAAATGGACAGAATCATGCACCACTTTTTTGAGATGTGTCCAGTCAACTTCTTCGTTTTTGATCATTCTGGCCAGATTGATAGATCCTAAGTTGCAGGATTCATAGGGTAAAAGTGGCTGTTCACCGCAGGGATTGGTGCTTTCTACCTTTCCTACATGGAGAACCGGATTGGTCCGGTTGATTCGGTCTAAAAAGATTATCCCTGGTTCGCCGTTTTTCCAGGCCATATCCACAATTTTGTTGAAAACTTCTTTGGCGTTATATTGACCCATGGGATCGCCCGTACGAGGATTTACCAGGGTGTAATCTTGGTCGTTCTCTATGGCTTCCATAAAATCTTCAGTGATTCCCACCGAGATATTGAAATTGTTAAACTGGGTATGATCCTCTTTGCAACTGATAAACTCCAGGATGTCGGGATGGTTTACGTTCAAGATACCCATGTTGGCTCCCCGTCTGGTACCACCCTGCTTGATGGTATCGGTGGCCATGTCAAAAACCCGCATAAAGGAGATGGGACCAGAAGAAACGCCTTTGGTGGAGAGCACCACATCGTTTTTGGGGCGGATGCGGCTAAAGGAGAAACCGGTGCCACCACCGCTCTTGTGGATTAGGGCGGTGCTTTTAATGGCCTCGAAAATACTCTCCATAGAGTCTTCTACGGGCAGCACAAAACAGGCGGAAAGTTGTCCTAACTCACGTCCAGCGTTCATCAGAGTTGGAGAATTGGGTATAAAATCCAATTCGGTCATCATCTGGTAAAAGGTCTCAACACTGGAGCGCAACTTTTTTTCTGCTTCAGGACGCCCACGGAGAAAGTTGGTATCAGCGCTGGCAACGGTTTTAGCCACCCGGTCGAACATATGTTTGGGGGTTTCTAATATTTTTCCCTCGTTGTCTTTTTTTAGATAACGGCGGTTTAAAACCTGGATAGCATTTGAACTCAGGCGAATCTTCTTTTCAAATCCCAGTTCAACCATCTTATCGTTTAGTACATTAAGAATTTTTCTGGGAGTAAGTTGATCTTCGCTCTTGACCTCTTCCTCCACGTTTTGGCTGATCACCAGGGCGGTATCTGGTTCTATTTTTCGTTCCGAAACTAAAACTTGAACAATCGATTTTTCCACTATATCTTTATCCCACCGAATATTTTTATCTAACTCCTGGGGGGCAAAAAAGTCGGTTGGTTGCTCGGTTACCTGTTTTTGTGGCTCACTCATTAAAAAATCTCCTTGTCCATGATATATTGTAGCATCACGGCTATAATAATACAACATGTTGTGGTGTCAAGTTATTTTTCACCATTTTTCTAATCTAGCAAAAATACAGGATTTTTCGCTGCCAAATATTTAAGCAAGCAAAAAACTTAGCAAATTAACCAACAATTGTCTTTAGATATCAATGATTTATGGGGAGGAAAGCGCAACTGGGCCTTATATCAGGGGGAGAGGAGTGTTGCAACTATTTAGCCCCCAGGGCTTTAACTAATTTATCAATTTGAAGGATAAAGGGAATTCCCTGGTTGGCGTTGAATTCCAGGGAGTCAAAACTCATATTTTCCGCTGCCTGCATGGCCACAAAAGTTCTACCACCAGGAGTGTTGAGGATTTTACTATAGAGGTTATAGCGCAGGGCTTCCGCCTTGTCAGAGGCCAGTTTGCCTTCTGCTTCCATTACCATTCTCTGGGCATTGGCATCAGCCATTATTCTATCTTCATATTTTATAGTTTCCGCTTTTATTTTACTGATCTCCACCTGATAGTTAGATTTCTGTTCCTGGATCCGTTTTTCCCAATTCATGGCCAACTTTAATTCCGCCGCCACAATCTCTTTTTCTCTGGTGTCAGTCTTTTGGGTGTAGGCCTCCAGGTTTCCTTGTACTTTGTTTAAAAGGGATACTTGCTTGATATACTGCTTCTCCTGCAATTTTCCTTCGTATTCTTGGGTAAATGAGACTTGTTTAATCAAAATGGATTCGGCCTGGACATGATATTTTTCCAGAGCTTGGTTAAGCAGAGGCAAGGTGTTCACAGATGCTTTAATTCTTTTGTTGGTGTTCTGCAAATCGGTTACATGCAATTTGGCCAACTCCACTCTCAAGATACCCACGGTGGTTGAACTTACCCTGTCCCGGTAGGATTGGTTCAGACCGCTTTTATAAATTTTCCAGCCCTGTCCCACGATAATTCGGTAGGGGATGGACACATCCAGGTGGGCGATGTTGTTGTCCAGAGTCCTGATCTCCAGTTGCTGAGCATCGGGATTATCTTCCCGGTAGTTGGAAAAAAGGAGAAAATGGGTGGTTGAGTCTAAAAAGATCCAATCGTGGTAACCGGTAATTCCAAGGTGATAACCGGTTTTGAAATCCTGGTTAGATATACCTCCGTACCACTTGTTGAAGCGTATGCCGACTTTTCCAACCGGAACCTTTTCGGTTAATAAACCACCGGCTAAGGCTGTAAGAAGCAATATTATCAGTAAAAACAAAGCCAAAAAACGGGCCCTACCTCTTTGATTCATACTGTGCATTTTATCTATTTCCCTTTGCTCTTTTTAGTTCTTCGTAAATAATCCGTTTTGGAGATCCATCCTGGTTGAAAGGGGAGACCTTTATCTTCAACTCCTTCAGTCTCCTGGAAATAATTTCTTTGACCATTAGCGGCCCGTACTTACTAAGACCATCTACCATGGCTTTTAAACCTTCCGCCCCTTTTTTATGGCTTTCGGTTTTAGCCCTGGCCTCGGCCAGCATTTTGGAACGTTTGGCTTCTCCCAGCGATATATGTTTGATCCGGTAGGCGTCAGCAGACCTGGTTTTCTCCACCTGTTCTTTTTCGGCCAATAATTTTTTCTCAACCAACTTACCAAGCAGAGTTTGGTATTCCCGGTTTTTCTGTCGTTCTATCTTGGCTAACCGGTATGTCATTTCGTTTTGCAACTGCCGCTCTTTGGCTTTCTGTTTCTCTATCTCCTGCTGGGCCAAGTTTCGGTCTTCAATAGCATCTTCGTACCGGGTTTCAAATCTGGGTTTTGGAGTAACAATTTCGATTATCTCCACACCGTGGGGTTTTAACAGTTTGTTCAACAGTCGTTTCGATTCATTTTTGGCGGCATTGTAGGTGGTGGCATTAGCTATGTCAATGGTGGTGTACCGGCCAAACTCGTTACGTAAAACCGTCCTTACGTAAGGTTTTAGCCACAACTCTTTATACCGGTTTCCAGGACCCGAATCGGAAAGTATTTTATGAGCCAAATTTGGTAAAAGTTGGTAATGGATCACCACCTCGTCAAAAAAGAAATTACTACCGTCATTGGAGCGCACGGTTAATTTTTTAACATTGTTGGCATCTATGCTTTTATCCCCCTTCATAGTAAATTTTTGGGGAGAGGCGTCCAGGATAAATATCTTTTCTATAAATGGTATATAAAATTTGTTTCCTGGTTGCCGGAAGATTTTGGCGTCGCCAGTCAAAAAGTTTACCTTAATTCCGACCCTGCCAGGTTCAATCATTATAAAACCCAAGTCGGTAAAGGTCAGGACTGCCACTATTCCAACAATTATCAATATTGTTGACAGTAATTTGAGTAACAGTCCGGAAATGGCTCCAATCTCCGCTTTATCAACTGGAGTGAAGAGAGAAACCTCTTTCTCAAATTGGGATTCTTTTTTATCAGCCGGGGGCGATTTTTCTTGTTCTGACGACATAATAATAACCTTCAAATAAAATCAGCGATTGTTAATCTGGGAAATCACTTTGGATGTGAATTTGGATTCTCAAATGAAAACTTATTAACATTTTTAGGTGAATATAGCAAGTGTTTAGGGGTATTCGGTTTCATCTGGTGCGTATTTTTGATGGTATAATTCTACAATAGTGAGAAAGATAATTATTACCAGAGGGCCGTAAAATATTCCTGCCATGCCAAAGGCGCTCATTCCGCAAATAATACTAAATAAAATCAGCAAAGAGTCGAGTTTTATCTGTTTGCCCATAAACTTGGGCTTGAACCAGTTTTCTACCACCAGCGAGAGCACGGTACAGAAGACGCACAATATTATGGCGGTAATTATCTTGCCGGTTGCCAGCAAGTAGATGGTAGCGGGGATAAAGACAATAGAGATTCCCACCAGGGGAATAAAAGCCAGGAACACCATTATTGTGCCCCATAGCAGAGATGAACCAATTCCGGCCAGGAAAAAACCCAAGCCGGCCAGAAGCCCTTGTATTAAACCTCCCAGGCCATTACAGACCAGGGTTACGTAATTCATTTGGTTAAATTTGTGGATAATCAACTCTTCATCTTTTTTAGGTAATGGAGATAGTTTTAGAACGAACTCTTTTAGCCTCGGACCTTCGCTCAACAGGGCAAAAATAATTAGCAGCATTACCAGCACGTTAAAAAGAAAGGAGAAGATATTACCCACCAGGGCGTTTAGAGCGGTAAAAATATTAAGGCTGAATTCTTTAGCGTTTTCAATAATCACTGCCTGAAAAGTCTGATAAGTATAGTCAACATTGAGCCCTTGAAAAAATTGTTTTAATGCTCGGGCAAAATATCCATCGCCGAAAAAGATCTCCTGTAGAGTTTCCTGGGTCAATTTTGACTTCAACTCCTGGTAGAACTCCATAACTTGATGTGATAACTCTATGATCAGGTAGAGACTGGGCAGCAAGATGGCCAGAACAATTACCAGGCAGACCAGGCTGGCAGCCCAGGGACGTTTGATTTTCCACTTTTTAATAAGCAAGTTTGAAAGCGGCAGAAATGCTCCGGCCAGAATAAAGGCAAAAATGATGGTGGATAAAAAAGGGAACAGCATATAGCCCAACAGCGATAAAATAGCCAGGAAAAATACGCCAAAGACCAAAGATGGCAAATTGTTTCGATTCATATTTTGTCCTATGTTTGCCGTCCGGGAATCCGGCGGCGTTCTCAACCAAGTGTAGAAAACTCGGGGTTTCCTTTTCAGGGGGGATCTTTTTTGAGCCCATTTTTCAAGATTTGATAGAGCTCTTTACCTTTTAAAATAATCTCCTGCTCTTTAAACATCCGCTTTACTTTAACTTTTATCTGGTTAAATTTACCAGCCCTATTTATGATTTCTTCAAGTTTTCCTCTGTGCGTACAAAGGTTTTCTACTAGTTGCATGGATATTGGTTCTCCTTCAACCTGGAGTATAATATCCATTGATTTAAAGCCAAGTTTATCCAAAAAACTTCCTCTTTTAATCAAATAGAATCCTATACCATGGGATTTTCCGTTTTTACTCAGAGTGAAAACTTTTAGCCCTTGGAAAAAAGTAAAAGGGCAGGAGACAGTTGTCTTAAAATTACTTTCCGGCGGCGCGATAACTTTTTTCACATAATAACGGCAGAATTTTTTTCTCTCTTCTTTCTGAAAGTCCATCTCTTTCAAACCCATAATCAAATCGGGAAGATACTCTGAACAGTTGTCCGCAACCTGGCCTAAAATAGCATCACACTTATCCTGGGTGCCTATCTGGCACAATTTTTTACAGGCGGCTATATCTTTTAATTGACAACCCCTGGTAAAAAACTCCTCCGCCTCTGGCTTCCATCCCCGGTTTTTAAAAAAGTTAGCAGCCGCGAAACACCCGTTTTTATTTTGTTGTTTGCAGCTGTGTAGATAATGGTGTAGCCCCTCTTCCGGCCTGGATAGTTTATTTTCCAGAAGCCAGCCATACTTGTAGCAGCCCACTCCATTTTGGAACCGGCAGGATTTGGCGTAATATGAAAGTGCTTTGGGAAAATCCATTTGCTGGCAAAAAATATTACCAGCACTGGCACAGGCAATTGAGGAGCCTTTTTGGCAACCCTGGACAAACAAATTCAGGGCGGCCTTTAGGTCCCGGGGCAA
>CAZTWC010000108.1:0-10731 GCA_964617105.1 uncultured Myxococcia bacterium | reverse complement strand
ATTAAAAGGATTGATCATCACAACCATCCTTTTTTAGGCTTTCAGATGAGTCGATTGGCTTTTGATAATGGTTTATATTTAAAGACTATTCGTTTTTTACGGCCCTTTTGGAAACAGGGTTTTTCGGTTTCCTCCTTCTATTTTCCCCGGCTTTACCTTCAATTGATTGAGCCTGTTGCCCGAAAATATGGACTGGATCCTTTTTTGATCTTGTCTGTGGCCCGCCAGGAGTCAGCTTTTGAGAAGGATGCGGTTTCCTGGGCCGGCGCCAGAGGGGTATTGCAATTGATGCCCAGGGTGGCTGAATCTACTCTTAAAAAGATGTCAGCCAATGATAGAAGATATTTCCAGCACCTGGAAACAACCAACTTTCGCCAATTGAACCTGTCCGCCCGATTATTAGAACCGCAATACAATATCCCTTTGGCAGTGCATCTGTTGAATAATTTAAAAGAGAGATATGGCAATGTTATCTACATGCTGGCAGCCTACAATGCAGGCAGAGGCGCCCTGGATGCCTGGCGCAAATCCAAATTGCTCGAGGGAAATATTGACCTGGATTACTTTATTGAGCGGGTTTCTTATCAGGAGACCCGCTCCTATATCCGTAATATTATACGCAATTATATTTTGTATTATCTGTTGTATAATGGAGAAAATAGTGCTCGCAAAGCGCTGAAACAGATTTTTCCTCAAAAAACCCGGCGGATAAAAAAATGAAAGGGCAAAATTATGAAACAGTTTAATCGAGTATTTGTCTTTGTATTAGTGATCTACCTTTTTTCGTCACCAGCCTGGGGGCAAAATAGTCTTGATTTTCAGATCAGCAATACTGTGCTTTATAAGCAGCAAAAGCCATCTGTCACTGTCACGTCAACCTCTTTTTTAAAGTTTTTAAAGGTTTCTTTAAAACGTAACGATGGGCGTCGCCGGACTTTTACGGTAAAAAATTTGCCTCCTGGCCAGAGCAAGGAGATCTCCTGGCGGGAAGATCGCGGAATTTTTAAATACCAGGCTCAATTCAAAGGCGTATTTGCCGATGGTGGTAAATATTTCCAAAAGGCACATTTTCCAGTTTATTGCTTGCTTCCTCCTAAAATCAAAGTGTTTAGGGAGCGTTTTTCACCCCAGGAACACAAACTTATCTTCTCTTTTGACCGAAAAATGGCCAAAGCTGACTTGTTGGTATTTTTCGCAAATGGGGAACAGGAGGAGACCCAAATAGATCTGGCGTCAAAAAGAGCCAATACTCCTGTAACTATGACCTGGCAAAAGCAAGGGGAAGTGAACCGTCTGGAGTTGAAGGTTACCGGCCCTCAGGGTTTTTATAACGGTGTCAATTTGACCCCCTTTATGGTTAAAATACCTCACCAGGAGGTGGTTTTCCAGTCGGGCAGCGCGAAAATTGAAAAAATACAGGAGCCAAAACTGCTTGATTCAATAAACAAAATTAAGGAGTTGTTGGCTAAACACAGCCGTGATATCGATGATATCCGTCTCTACATCGCTGGCTATACTGACACAGTTGGTGATAGGAAATACAACCAGGGTTTATCCTGTAAACGGGCCAAATCAATAGCCGCCTATTTTCGGCGCCAAGGGGTGAGTATTAAAATTTATTACCAGGGCTTTGGTGAGTCGGTATTGGCCGAGATGACCCCAGACGAAACGGACAGCGAGAAAAATAGGAGAGTGATCTATTTGCTGACCAGCTATCCTCCTGCCAAAGGCAACGATTTCCCCACCGCCAATTGGAAAAGATTGTAGTAAGTAGCCAGTTGATTTCCTGATGGGCACTGGCCAATGTCTATTTACTTTCTGCCTAAAAAACAGTCAATATCTACAGTTTTCCGCAAATTTGCACCTAAAATGCAGATTGTCAATCAGTAATCAGGGTGATTATCACACCTGTATTATCCATATTAAATAGTTTACATTAGCAATCTCATATAACCTTCCGGCATTATAAAGAAAACAAAACATCTCGATAAAGCACTTTGAAAGTCATAGTTTGACATTTTGTGTAAAGGCCCAAAAGGAGGTGGTTTAATACGTTGCATATACTATATGTTGTGCCTAATAATATCGATAAAAAAAGATTTTATCTCCTGTTTGTATTTTGTTGACAGGCTAATATATATATGACAAATTTTAGAAAGATTGTGGCGTAAAGTGTCATGAAGTGTACGAAAGTGGGGAATTTATGGAGTTTGTCTGTGAAATAAAACCATTTCACGGAACCTACACCCGGTCGATAGATGATAAGGGTAGGACGATTTTGCCGGCTAGAGTCAGAGATTATTTGGTTGCAATGGGGGAGTCTACTCTGGTGATCACTAAATGGCCCAGAGAAAATTGCTTGAAGGCTTTTCCTTGTTGTGTCTGGCAAAAATTCAGCGATAAAATTTCTGAACAATCCAAGTTTGAAAAGAAATTGCAAGCCCTGCGGCACTATTTTTTAGGCAGTGCCAGTCATTGCGAAATTAAAGCTAACGGCCGGATTAAGTTAGAAAAAGAGTTGCGGGAGTATGCTGCAATCAATAAGGAGTCGGTCTGGGTGGGTATGGGTAATGAAATTGAGATATGGAGTCCTGAAAACTGGCGGATCAAGGAGAAAGAGGAAGAAAACTTGTTGCTGGATAACCCGGAGGAGTTTGAAAAGACTATGCGGGAGTATGGGCTTTAAAAATTATGAGTTATGGGGGGAGAGAATATGGCGGGCATCTACCGGTATTGCCGAATCAGGTATTAGAAGTGCTCGCTCCCAGAGAGGACGGTTTGTATATTGACGCCACAATAGGCGGAGGTGGACATTCGGCCCAGATATTAAAAGCAGCGCCCAATAGCCGTTTGTTGGGCATGGATACAGACTCCGAGGCGTTACAATCGGCCCGGGAACAGCTTGCCTCTTTTGGCGAGAGAACACACTTTATACACGGAAATTTTAAAGATATCCAGCAATTGGTCAATTTGGCCGGATTTAATCAGGTGGATGGTATTTTGGTTGATTTGGGGCTATCTTCCAGGCAGTTAGATTGTAAAAAGCGAGGATTTAGTTTTGGCGGGGCTGGAAAACTGGATATGCGTATGAACCCTTTAAAGGGGAAAAGCCTGGCTCAATTGTTGTCTGAAACAGACCATAAGAAGTTGTCAGGCCATATCCGTAATTTTGGCGAGGAGAGGTTGGCAAACGCTGTAGCCAGGGCGATTCTTCGGGAATTTAAACAGGGAAAACTGGAAAATACTTTACAGTTGGCTCATGTGGTGCGCGGGGTATTAATCAGCAAGGGGTGCAAAAGAGGTAAAATAGATTTGGCTACCAGAACTTTTCAGGCCCTACGAATATGGGTAAACGATGAAATGGGAAACCTGGACAGTTTTCTGGCTCAAGCGCCGGGGTTGTTAAAAAAAGGGGGGAGGTTATTGGTGATCACCTTCCATTCTCTGGAAGATAGAAGGGTGAAAAGGAGTTTTAATCGGTTGGCCGGACAGTGCAATTGTCCACCCCAATTTCCAGTTTGCTGTTGTGGAGCCAAAAAGGAGTTCAACTTGTTGAACAAAAAAGGGCTCATAGCTGATCCGGTAGAGGTAAATGCTAATCCCAGGGCCAGGAGTGCCCGCCTGAGAGCAGTGGAAAAAGTGATATGAGAGGAAAAAAACCGAAAAATTCCTACCCTCTGTTTAAAGAGTTTGCCAAAGGGCTTTTGGTGTTTATGGGCTTTTTGATAGTGCTGGTTTCCCTGGTATGGCTAAAGATGTCAACCATCAGATTGAGTTACCAGTTGTCCTCGGAGTACAAGATTAAGGCAAATTTGAAGGAGCAACAGCAACAATTGGTTTTAAACCTGGCCGAATTGAAGTCGCCCCGGCATTTACGGCAAAGTGCCAAAAAGATGAATTTTAAATCACCAACCCAGAAAAAAGTGATTTCAGACCCGAAATGAAAGTATACAAATCGCCCAAAAATAAAAAGCAGATTAATTGGACCAGGGTGAGGGTCTATTTGGTTTTTATGATCTTTGTCACTTGTCTTTTAGGGCTTGGTTACCGCTCTTTTTTCCTGCAAATAATAAAAGGGAAACATTACTCGGAACTCTCCAGGCGCCAGCATGTCCGAGTGGCTAAACTTCCTCGAAAACGGGGAAATATTTACGATCGAAAAAAGGAACCCTTTGCGTTAAGTATTAAAACCACCTCTATTACCGCTGATGCCACCATGGTGTCTCATCCTGGAGAATATGCCAAACTGCTGGACAAATATCTGGGCCTGGATAAAAAAAAGATGGAGAAGAAATTATCCCAGGATTCTCGATTTGTTTGGGTGGCCCGGCGTTTAGACCCTTCTTTGAAGAAGAACATAAATGCCATGCAGGAGGAGATGAAAAAGCGAAAAATGGCGGGCTTGTTTTATATCACCGAGGGTAAACGTTACTATCCACACACATTTTTAGCCGCTAATTTGATAGGATTCATTGGTAGTGAAGGTAAAGGGTTAGAGGGATTGGAGTTGAAGTTTAACCGGCAAATGACTGCTCAGGGGGTAAATATCGAGGTAGTCAAAGATAACCGGGGAAGAAAACTATTTCCTCACCAGGAGATTTCCCAGGAAGACAGCGAGGGGCATAACCTGGTGTTAACTTTGGACAGCAATCTACAGTATGTAGCGGAAAAGTATCTCAAACAGGCGGTTACCAAACATAAGGCCCTAAACGGTTTTGTAGTAGTGATGGACGTTTCTAATGGGGAGATATTGGCCCTGGCCAATTATCCCAGTTACGATCTTAATCGTTTCAAAGAATTTGGTTCCAAATTGCGTAAAAATTATGCGGTAACCAATCTGTTTGAACCAGGCTCAACCTTGAAGATTATAGCCATGGCCGCAGCGTTGGAGGAGAAAAAAGTTCAGCAAGGAGAGAAGATTTTTTGCGAAAACGGCAAATGGGCGGTAGGAGGAAAGATTATTCACGATTCCCATCCTTATCAATGGTTGACTCCCAGGGAGATAATCAAGTTTTCCAGTAACATTGGGGTGGGTAAAATTATGGACAGGTTGTCTGCCCAAAAATTATATTTTTATCTCAGAAAATTTGGATTTGGTAAAAAAAGCGGCATCGACTTACCTGGAGAAGGAAAGGGAATTTTATCCTCTCCCAAGAAATGGTCTAAAATCGGTTATATTAATAGAAGTTTTGGCCAGGGAATATCGATTACTGGTGTGCAACTGGCAGCGGCATTTGCGGCGGTAGCAAATGGCGGAACTCTTTTTCGTCCGCGGCTGGTAAAGAAGATTGTCACCTGTACTGGAAAAACCATAAAAGAGTTTGCTCCCCAGGCGGTTGACAAGGTGATTTCCAGGGAAACAGCGGCTGAATTGCGGGTTATGTTAGAAAAAGTGATGGAGCAAGATGGCACGGGAGTTCTGGCTAGAGTGCCCGGCTACCGGGTAGGGGGAAAGACGGGAACAGCCCAAAAAGCGGACCGGTTGGTGAGGGGTTATGCCCGGGGAAAATATATCGCCTCTTTTGCCGGTATCGCCCCCATTGATAATCCCCGTATAGCGGTGGTGGCAGTGGTGGATGAACCCCAAGGGAAATATTATGGCGGAGTGGTGGCTGGACCAGTATTTAGCAAGGTGGTAAACGAAACTTTGCGTTACTTGAAGGTTATCCCCTCTTCCGGCTCCAAGGGGTTGGTTCTTCTGGATGAATCAGAAGATTAAGATCGAAAAGAATCCCCGTGATTTCAATGTCGGGTTGAAAATTGGTGAGATCAATGAAACTAGAGCAATTGATAACCGGGTTGGAACATAAGCAGTTGAGGATAAAGAATAATCCGTCAATTACTAATGTTACCAGTGATTCCCGGCAGGTAGAGAAGGGAAGCCTTTTTTGCGCCCGGTCTGGTTTGCAGGTTGATGGGCACCGGTTTATTGATGATGCTGTAAATAAAGGGGCAGTTTGTATCGTTGCTCAAAATATTCCCGACCATATTGCCACCGATTATATGGTAGTGGAAGACAGTGCCTATATTTTCGGCCAACTGTCCGCCAGGATTCACGGACATCCATCCCGGCGGATGAAACTGGTGGGAATAACCGGGACCAATGGCAAGACTTCGGTGACTTTTTTGGTGGAAGCGGTTTTCCAATATTTAAGGCGTAAATGCGGTGTCCTCGGCACTATTAACTATAGATACCTGCAAAAGGAATTTTCCGCTCCCCACACCACACCGGAGGTGGAAAAGATAAACCGTATGCTAGTTGAAATGGCGGATGCCAAAGTGGAAACCGTGGTGATGGAAGTATCTTCCCATGCCATAAAACAGCAGAGGGTAGCGGGGTTGGATTTTCGCCTGGCCGCTTTTACCAATCTTTCTCAGGATCACCTGGATTACCATTCCGATATGGAGGAATATTTCCAGCAAAAGGAGCGCCTTTTTAGCCAACTATTACCTGCCAGCAAAGGTTTGCAGCCACCACTGGCGGTACTCAATGTTGGTAACCGGGCCGGTAGGCGTATCCTGAAAACCGTATCCAGCCTGGAAAACTCTATTCGACCTAAAGTGATCACCTATGGAATCGAAACGCCGATTAAGGATGTCGATGTAAGCGCTCACGACTGCTCCTTTAGTGAAAAAGGGATTAGGGCGAAAGTGCAGATAGCGGGCCGCGAGTATCCCTTTAAATCACCTTTAATGGGCAAATGCTATTTGGAGAATTTGCTCTGCGCTATGGCTATATGTTGCGGATTGGGCTTGGAAGATGAACAGTTTTTACCACCGCTGTCTACTTTTAGGCGGGTGCCGGGCAGGATGGATAGGGTAGAGAACAAGTTAGGGATAAACCTGGTGGTTGATTACGCTCATACTCCTGATGCCCTGGCTCAGGCTATTGAAACCTTAAAATCGATAACTGCTGGCCGTCTTTTGGTTCTGTTTGGCTGCGGAGGCGATCGGGACCGGGATAAACGTCCCAAAATGGGAAAGATATCCACCCAGGGGGCAGAGGTGACTATCCTAACCAACGATAATTCTCGTACTGAGGAGTCCCGGGAGATTATAGAAGATATTTGCAAAGGTATCTCTTCTAACCAATGCCCACAGGTGGATGAGAAAGATATAAACACCATAACCGTTGGCCAACATTGCCACCTGGTTATCATCGACCGGCGTCAGGCTATTTATCAAGCGGTGGAATCGATGAGAGCCGGGGACACACTGTTGGTGGCCGGAAAGGGGCATGAAAATTATCAGTTGGTAGGAGAGAAGCGCTACCATTTTGATGATCGAGAAGAGATAGTCAAGGCTATCGGCTCGAATTACCT
Source organism: uncultured Myxococcia bacterium (assembly GCA_964617105.1). Lineage (GTDB taxonomy): Bacteria > CAZTWC01 > CAZTWC01 > CAZTWC01 > CAZTWC01 > CAZTWC01. Next base: position 3,409 of record CAZTWC010000108.1, on the reverse strand, counting down.
GGCCTTAAACTATTTGGGAGAAAAAATAGCATGAATATCAGGTTGGACATTGTTGATGTAATGGAAGGGGTAAAAGGAAAAATGTTGGCCCGCCACGGTGTCGAGGCTTTTGACGGTATTTCTATAGATAGTCGCACTATTAAGCCCGGCCAGTTGTTCCTGGCCCTGAAAGGGGAAAATTATGATGGCCACGATTATATTAAAGATGCTCTAGAAAAAGGGGCCGGGGGAGTGATGGTGGATGACGCTTTCCTGAAGGCCAATTCAGCCTTGGTCATTGCTCTGGCCAGGGAAGAGGTGGTTATTATGGTTAAGGATACGCTAAAGGCTTTGGGTAATCTGGCTGCCTTTATACGTAATAAACTACCCCATATTCCTCTGGTGGCAATAACTGGCAGTAATGGCAAAACCACCTGTAAGGAGATGCTCTATTCAATTCTGGTTCATCATGCCGGAGAAGATGCGGTATTGAAAAATCAGGGTAATTTCAATAACCTGATTGGTATGCCCCTGACCCTTTTGCAAATGGAAGAAAAGCACAAATTCGCTGTGGTGGAGATGGGAATGAACCGCCGGGGAGAGATCGCCCGGTTGGCAGAGATAGCCTCTCCCCATGTAGGTGTGATCACCAATGTTCACCCGGTGCACCTGGAGTTTCTCAAGGATATCGAGGAGGTATTCAAGGCCAAGGCAGAGTTGTTCGCTATGATGATCCAAAAGAAAGTAAAAGATAACTACCCGGCCAAAGGGGATATTACCGCTGTGATCAACGCCGATGATCCTCTAGCGATGCGCGCGATAAAACTGCCGAATATCAGCACCATCACCTTTGGAAAAAATCGGGGTTCTGACGTTCGTCTTACCCATTGGGATTACAATGATGTGTTAAACCTGGTCTTTGAAGTTCAGATTAATAAAGAAAAATTTCAATTTCAATTGCCCCACTTGGGTAAGCACAATGTTTTTAATGCCCTGGCAGCCATCTGTGCGGCCAGGATACTGGGGATCCCTGCCAAAGATATTGCTGCCGGACTTCAGAAAGCACAGGTGGCGCCCTCCCGCTTAAATGTAGTCCGGTCGGGGAAAATTGTAATTATTGATGATACTTACAATTCAAACCCCCGTTCTCTGGATATGGCTATTAAAACCCTTCATGACCTCACCTCCAAAGAGGGAAAACGTCGAGTGGTAGTTTTGGGAGATATGCTGGAATTGGGAGAGGCCAGCCTGGAGAGTCATCAGCAGGTTGGAGCTGCATTGGCGGTGGCAGAATTGGACGTTATTGCCCTGTATGGACCCAATATGGAGGATTGTCATCAGATTTTGACCAAGTATGGTTGTGAAGACCCTCTATTTCACAGCCAGGATATGGAGGAGGTGCTCGGTTGGTTGGATAAGCAGGTTAAACCCGGTGATGCAATACTGGTCAAGGGATCCAGGGGGATGGCTACTGAAAGAGTGGTTGAACACTTAAATCAGTCATTTGGTTGATAAAGTAGGAGTAATCGCTTGAATTTAAAGGATAAAAAGATTCTGCTGGTGGGTGCCGCCTCTACAACTGAGGCTATGATCCCTTTCTTCTTGCAGCGGGGCGCTTTAATTACTGTTACCGATATCAAATCCGCGAATCAATTAAGCTCGATAAAGGAGCGATTTGCTAACCAGAAGATCAGTTGGGAGTTTGGCGGTTTCCAGGAGAAAAGTTTTTTTGAAGCAGATCTGATTGTGCCCAGCCCCGGAGTTCCCCTGGAGGTGCATCCCCTGGCAGCGGCTATTAAAAAATCTAAAACAGTACTAGGAGATATCGAACTGGTCAGCCGCCATTTGAAATCTTCTCTGGTGGCGGTTACCGGCACTAACGGCAAAAGTACGGTGGTCAGTTTGATTGGACGGTTGTGCCAGGATTATGGGCTGAAAACTTTTGTGGGCGGTAATATAGGGCGGCCTTTGGTGAATTGTCTGGTGCCGGAACCTAAAGATGAGAAGAATCCCGGTTACATGCAAGATGACCTTTACCAGGTAGTGGTGGCCGAGGTGAGCAGTTTTCAAATGGAAACAGTTGACAGTTTTCGCCCCCATGTTGGAGTGCTGCTCAATATTAGCCCGGATCATTTGGATCGACACGGAAGCATGGAGCATTATGCCTCATTAAAGGGAAAACTTTTCGCCCGGCAAAACGTGTCCGATTGGGCGGTTATAAACTGGGACGATCGCTGGTGCCGTGAAATAGCGGAAAAAATTGATAGCCCTTTGCTTCGTTATGGCCGCCAAACTGGAGTAGAGGCCAGGATAGAGGGTGAACGGATTATTGTCCAGATGCCCGGCCAAAAAACAGAAAAATACTGCATTGATAATCCGGTGCTGGCCAACAGCCATAACCTGGAAAATAGTGCAGCAGCCATTTTAACCGCCAGGGCTCTTGGTTTGGATCAGGAAACCATCAAAGCCAGCGTAACGGCTTTTCAAGGATTGCCCCACCGGTTGGAAAAAGTTGGAACCTGGCGCGGTATAACTTTTGTTAACGACTCCAAGGCCACCAATGTGGATGCCGCCAAAAGAGCTATTTCCACCTTTACCGGTCCTTTAGCGGTGATTATGGGCGGCCGGGAAAAGGGGGCGGATTTTATCTCTCTAAAAAATCTGTTTGGGGAGAAAACTTATCTTTTGACCATTGGTGAAGCAGCCGGGAATATCGAGCAGGAATTAGAGTCTGTCACCAGGATTTTTAGTTGTGGCACTATGGAGAGGGCGGTAAAAAAGGGGATAGAGATATTAACCAATGGAGGCACTTTGCTTTTAGCCCCGGGCTGTGCCAGTTTTGATCAGTATAAGTCATATCAACATCGGGGTGAGCATTTTGGTCAACTAGTGGCCCGGGAAACTTGTGGTTTTGGTTTATGATTTTTAACAAGAGCGGCAAAAAGGGGATTGACCTCAGTTTTTATTACGCTGTATTGGGCCTGACTCTTTTTGGTCTGGTGATGATATACAGCGCCAGTTCAGTGTATGCTCTAAACAACTCTTTGAGCAGTTTTCACTATTTTATTCGCCAGGTTATCAACCTGGTATTGGGTTTTATCACCCTCTATGTTTGTATGATTATCGATCTGGAGTTGTTAAAGAAGATGGCGAATGTATTTTTGATTATTTGCCTGGTACTGCTGGTAATTGTTATTATTCCTGGCGTAGGCATCAAGGTGGGAGGAGCGGTACGTTGGTTGCGGATCGGTTTTTTTACCCTGCAGCCCTCAGAGTTGGCCAAATTGGCTTTGCTGATTTTTTTGGCTAAAAAATTGGCCGGCTTGAGTGAAACCCAGTCGATTAAATCATTTTTCAGGGGATTTTTTCCCCTTTTGCTGGTGACCTCCCTGTTTGTGGTTTTTCTGACCAGGCAGCCAGACCTGGGAAT
>CAZTWC010000107.1:6773-10894 GCA_964617105.1 uncultured Myxococcia bacterium | reverse complement strand
CATAAATCGTATTCGACCTTGTTTGGATTCATCTAAGGAAATTTTCCTGCTAACCAACCTGGTTATACCAGATTTACCAGTTGCAAAACTGGTGTCAATCGATGACATATTGGGCCGGAAAAAACCGCCAAAAACAGAAAAAGCATTATCGCTGGTTCGTAAATACTTCAAACAGCAACTTAAAACAATGGGATTTGTCTGTCCGGCCCGAACTCTTTGGCCGGTTGTCGGTAAGGACGCCAGGCCCTCTCCGGAGGTAAAAGAATATCTGAAAAAATCGGGTTTTTGGAAAAATATTGTCAAAGACAGAAAAATTTCTAAATCAGCATTCTATCGATTCAAGGATGCTGTGAGAGAGGAGTTGGGATTGAAAAGAATTTCACTAATGGCCAGCGCCAGAAAAAATAGAACCAAAATCGATGTGTTCATAAATGGTCCAGAAAAAGTATCTTGTGCAGTCGATTTTTTGAAAAGTTACCCCGGTCTTTCAGAACCTTTTGAAATTGTAGGTAAAAATGGACAAAAGCGATTCCCCCGTTTTTTCACTAATAACTATATTATAAGTACATAGTTTTAAGTGAAAAAACAAGGGAGGTGCTTTTGGGAAAAAATCAATGTCATTTCAAAGCATTACAATGACACAAAAAATAAAATGGAGAATTTGACAATGCAAAAAGCAAATCCAAGAGTCGAATCAGTTCAAAAAAAGAAGATGAAAATCAAAAAGGCTACATCCAACTATTCGCAGCGCCGACTGGTTACCTGCAACGCCATGTTTGCCAATAAATGGCAAACTCAAAGCAAAAATGAATTACAACGCTATCGTATCTGTGATGAACGGCAGGTAAATATTTGGGCGGCAACAGATTTGGAAATTCTCGAGATTACCGAGCCAAATACTGTTCGAGAGGATATCTTGCATGCTGATAAAATTTTCAGGCGTCTGTCTCCGGATTACTTTTTGTGGATTAAAAAACGGTTTCAATCTTTTAAGTGGATGAAAGAAAGACAGTTAATTGACAGTGAAACTTCAATAATAATTGAATCACTCTTACAGGAGATTCATTTCTGGGCAGAAAAAATTTTTAATCAACAAGATTATGATTCTGCCGAAATCAGACTAAAAACATTTCCAATGATTTCCCCCGAAGATGAAAAGCCAACTCCATTTATGTACCCTGCAAATGAGAAATTGCCGATTTTCAATCCGGTAACCGATTATGTTTTGTCTCTGGTAGATACTATCCAAGATGAAGCACTCCATCTGGGTTGGACGGAGCCTGGTCTTTATCAGAACCAAGGAACAGCCTCATTTCCATACGGATATGAATGGGGATTGGTTAATGTCATTAACCGTGGGGACATTATTGAAAATGTCACTTCTCGGTATATCGAGGTGATTTCGTCCACGGGCGAATTCAATCCCGTTTTAAATAAAAAATATTTACGTCGTTAATTGAAACAAGGGGAATTTGACAATGCCAACGGCAAACCAGGGAATCGAATCAGGAAGAGGGAGAGAGGGGATGATGAATGCTACATCCAACGTTACGCAGCAGCGGCTGGCAGCCTGTAAACCCCAAAATCAACTTCCAAAATGGCAGTTGCAAAGTCAATATCAATTACAACGCTGCAATGTTTGTGACAAGCGGAATGTTGATATCTGGGTGGCGACCGATTTGGAAATATTAGATGGACTTAAGGCTGGCACAGCCAGAGAGGATATTTTGCATGGCGGTAAAAAATATAGACGTCTATCACCCGATTATTTTATGTGGATTACAAAACGATTTTTTAATTTTAAACGGGCGGTAGAGAAAAAATTGGTTGACCGTAAAATCGCCGAAATAGTTGATATCCGCTTTAACAGTATCAAATCTCTGGCCAATAGATTTTTTAATCCAGACGATTTTGATGCTGCCAAACGCCGGCTCAATATTCTGCCGATGCCTTCACTCAACAACAAAGGGAAAACTATCTTTATGTTTCCAGCAGATGCAACTTTGCCGATTTGCAATCCGGTAAGTGATTGGGCTATCGCCCAGGTGGATGCGGTCAAAGACAACGCCATATCACTTGGCTGGACGGAATCCAGCCTTTATCAAAACCAGGGAACTTTCGCCTTCCCCTATGGTTTCGACTGGGGGATTGTCAACTTTATAGATAACGGTGACAGGCTGGGCGAAGTGACATCCCGGACTATCGAACTGAAAACGTCTACAGGCAGCGTTCTGCGCTTTTACAACAAAAATATATGTCAATTTTAACTGCAGCAAAAGGGAGAGAGTTTCATGGCAAAGCGAAACCGGCAATGGGAAAAAATGATTACAATCCAACTTGAAGAACTTTTCGGCCCTGGGGAGGTGGCTGTTGGCGAAGGAGAGATTTTTGGTAGCCCCGGCCCCACTATCGAGATGCCGTATTTTTGGGCTGAGTCAGCCTACGGTGAATTAGCATCTCTGGAAGATACTTTAGATTTCGCCCGGTACAACTGTGATCTACCACGTCCAGTGATGGCTATTTGCCAGCGGCCTGGACAAGAGCCTGTGGCCGCAATGTTTCTCGAAGAGTTTTTAGGGTTTTTAGAAGAGTTGTTTGAGATATTTGGCTCAGAAGAGGAGGAGACTGAAGATGAGTAACTCAAAATCTAATAACGGACACATTTACTGCGCCGACTGCGCGTTCTGTAAACGTTTTAGAAGTTACAATGAGGAGGGAACTCAATTTGTTTTCAAAGTGAAGTGCACCAAAGGAAGGTGGCGGTATTTGTTAGGAGATGAAAAATATTATGATGCCCACCGGGTTTTTGAAAGGAGGAAGGTCAGGTGTAAATTTTACGAATCGATGAGCGAAAATAAGGCTGAAGTAATCAAGTTCATCAAGGAGTTGAAAGCAAGGGCAACCGATTTTCAAAAGGTCTATCAATTACCAACTTTTAAGGAGCGGTCATGAAGAACACCAGAAGCAGAAAGGCTGAAGAAGTTTTACCGGCAGAGATGATAAAAACAATCCGGGCTATGGGTCTGGGTGGGATGTATATTTATATTTCAACCGGCAAGACAGAAAAAGTAATCCAACGATGTAAATTTGTAGGTTATCTGCATTACGAAGAGGGTTTGTCAACAAAGGCGATTGCTCTGCGAATGGGATTGACTGAACGCCGTATTTTTCAACTGCTGCAGGCTTTTCGTGAAAGGTATCCCAATCATGTTTAGCGGTGTCAATAGTGTGAAAAAGTTATCTTGGCGTAATCATTGGGCTTTTTTAACAACAATCAGGTGGCGTTCTGAAAATCGTTTCAAAAATGCCTTGGCCCCAAATATGCCCCTTTGTAATTACGCGAAATGTTTAGTGTTTTTGCCCATTGCAATAATGCTGTATTCTGTTGCGCTCAGAGAGGGGGTTTGGACAGTTCGGTTTGATATAATTGCAGTTAGAAAAGCACATAGGTGTGTGGATTTCTCAAGCTGGGCGCAAATCTCAGGACTATTAAAACAGGAAAGAGAATTGATTTGCCATTTAACGAGAAAGCAAAACAGTGTGAAGCAACAACCCTTCGAGGAAAACCATGTACAAACCCAGCAGTGTTGGGAAAAAAATACTGTTGGAGTCATTACGGGGAGCGAAAAATCAGGATGAAAAATGTGGGCAACATACAAAACCCATGGCGCACAGGCATTTTGGCTTTGCATCTAAAAGACCCCGAGGAGCAGGCTTTGCTGGACAACACCCTGGACAGCATCGAGCGTGATTTCAGGCTCAACGGTTCTTCGGACCAGATGCAGGCGCAGATGGCGGCCTACTATTTTGTCCAGTGGCAAAAGGCAGTCAGGGACAACATGCTGGATATGTCAGCCATCTACGACCGGCTGATGAGGAAAAACCTGAATTGCCTGAAAATCACCCGAGAGAAACGGGAGGGAACAGAAATCAAGATTAGCAGTCCGGCGGACTGGGCGGCCAGTTTGATGGCAGAGTGTAAGAAACGGGAGATTGGGAAAAAGAAATTGGATAAACGTGGGGTAAAAAAATGACAGCAGGATTAACGATAAACCTGCCGGCGGTGTCCAATGGAGGTGATGTAAACTTCCTGAGCAGTATCATCGATGCAAAAGACAACC
>CAZTWC010000107.1:0-6763 GCA_964617105.1 uncultured Myxococcia bacterium | reverse complement strand
GTACCGATTCGTATTCTCCAAGAAATTTTTCTCCCTTTCAGTTTGGTTACACCGGTTGGGCGGGGGTCTTCTTGAAGGGCATAAATTTTTTCTCGGACTTTCTCGTAGTATTCGCTGGAAAGTTTCTCCAGATTTTTTTGAGCGGTGGGATGAAAAGCGATGGAGTATTTCAACGGGTAATGCCTCGCCTAGAGTCTTCTATAGTAAAAACATTATCCGCCGGTATTCGAGGCCCCTGGCTGCGCATGGAAGATAGAATGGAGTCAAAAATATCCTCCAGATCCTCTTCGTCACTATTTGGGAAGAGTTTGCAGACCAGTCTCCAGAGGGAATCTTCATCCAACTGGAGAATCTGGCCAAAGATGGCTTCTACTTTTTTTGATGGTGCTGTAACTGCCATGTTTAAACCTCCTAAGACAATAGTAACTCTTTTTCAGGCGATTTGGAATAGGAAAAATTTAGTGTGCGATCAGAGGGTGGCTTCATATTCAGTCAGGTATTCACGAAAAGAACGGCTAGGTTCACTTTTTCTATCTTCCCATAAAAGAGCAGATTCGATGTCATCACGTAAATCTTCATCGTTTAAAAGTTCAGAAATTATCTCCTGCCTGATATCAGAGTTGAGTGCACGAAAGGCAGTAATAAATACTTGGGCATGTGCTATTGCCACTTCATTTTTTCTGGCTGTAACGCTCATTTTGACACCTCCCTTTAATTATAAAGATACCACTAATCCCTGCTTAAATCAAGGGTGGGATGATTTTCAAGATACTGGATTCACTTTGACAGAATTGGGTAAAGGCTATGATTTCGCCGAAAACGGCAAAAAAAGGTCACAGATGTCGTTGGGAAGGATTTTGTAACTATGCATGATCACGACAGTCAGATTTTTAAGAAGGTCACAGATGATAACTTCTGCGACCTTTATTGAAGCGACTTTGGTAAAAATTTCTCACGATTGACACTGGATTGAGTAAAAAAATGGCAAAAATGACAAATGATAAAAAGTTGGCAAATACTATCAAAGGCAGGATGGCTGCTCTTGGCTTTTCAACTTTGTCCCTATGCCATGTCCTCGATAGCATCTTCCAGTTCGTGGTCAAAAAGATGGGTGTAGACCTGGGTAGTGGCAACCTGGCGATGGCCAAGGGCTTTGGATACGAGGATAAGGTTTCTGGTTCTGCCATACAGGCTGGAGGCAAAAGTATGGCGCAGGGAGTGGACGGTGAGTTTTTTAGTAATGCCTGCAGCATCAACCCACTGACTAAACCGGCGCTGCACCTGCCTTCTGGTAATGCGGGAGCCTCGGTTGGACAGAAAAAACGCTTTACTTGCCGATACCATATCCCTTCTCTTTCTCAGCCAGTTTTTCAAAAGCCTGCGCAAATGGCTATTGATAAACCGGCTTTCACTCCTTCCTCCCTTGGCTTTGATAGTGATTTTTTTATCATCCAGCCTGACATCACAAATATTGAGATTGACAAGTTCAGAGAGCCGGATGCCGGTTCCCAAAAAGAGTTCAAAAATAACCCGGTCCCGTTCAGCCATCTCCCCTCGCTGCCTGGTGATAACTTTAATCAAAAGTTTTCTTTCATCAGCACTCAGAAAAGTGGGCTCTTGCCTGACAGTTCTCTTGATGGCAAGGCCCCGGGCCGGGTTTTTCGCAAAAATATCATGGTCGACCAGAAAGTTGCCAAAGGAGCGCAGACACGCTTTCAGCCTGGAGATGGTAATCTCAGAGCGCATCCGGCCGGTGGGAGTTTTTTGAGCCAGATCAGAGAGGATGAAGTTGTTGATAATGTCAGGGGTAAAACCGGTAATATCAATATCCCCGGTAAAAGTGGTAAGCCTGCCAAACTCCCGCCTGTAGACATCAATGGTAAGTTCGCTTTTATTGGATGCTGCCTGGGTGGTCAGAAACTTTTCGATAGATTCAGAAATTTGCATTTTTACCTCTCTCCCTTGAATACTATTGCCAGCCTGCTTATTTTCTCTCTTGGCCTGTACCTGTCATCTGCGACCTTCTATCCTCATGTTTGCTTGGCTTCTAATGGAAGTCAAGTCAATAGTGCTGCAATATCAACCACTTTATCTGGAACGAAGAAAGGCGCCGGAAGATGCCCGACGCCTGTGATTGAAGCGAATATATATTCTGCTTCACTAAAAAATGGGCAGGATCAATCTTTTCAATCAGTTTTTAATAAATCGTTTTTCATCATTGGGAAGGGGGATAGAGTTTATCAAACCCTCTTTATTTGCCCAGACCAGAAATTGTCTGGCGATACGTCTGATTTGCAATTTGGTAGCATCGCTCCTTGGTCGGCCATTAACCTTGGTAGCCAATTCGCTATTGAAAAAACTAGCCACATGGGTAGCCAACATTTTACCAAGTTCTTTCTCCTCACCAAAGTGTTTGACCATCAAATTGAGGTTCAAATTGACGGTGTATTGGGTGCTTTTCTTTTTCCCCTGGGATTCCAGATAGGCCATGTATTCGGGAACAGCGTCTTTGAGAGTTTTTACTTCAATCATAATCTTCCTCCAATAAGTTCAAGACATTATTGCCAACTACCAATGGCATGCTTGCTTCCATTTGAGAAGAAGTCAAGCAATATGCAGATAAATGGATAAATCTTAAGGAGTGCTGATGGCTGCTTTAAAAAGTATTTGCAAGATGGACAAAGAGAAAATCATGGCGATCATAAGTGATCCAGTTAAGTGGGCGGAGTTTTACCTCAAAAACCGAAACTGTAAAAGCCGTAAATACTGGAAGCACCAGAGAGAAGACCTGCGCTGCCAGGACGAGTATATTGTCCACCAGGATGGAAGGGAGACGGGCAAAAGCGTATCTCTTGTCACCCATGTTCTTCACTATGCTTTTATCACCATGGGTGGGTCAGCCCTGATAGTGGCGCCCTACCAGGGTCACTTGGACACTCTGATAGATGAATTGGAGTTTCAACTGGAGAATGTTGAAGACCTGATGGCCAGTATTGCCAAGACCAAGACCGGCAACCTTAAAATTATCCGCAAACCTTACTATCGCATCGAGTTTTCCAACGGAACAGTATTGCATTTTAGATCAGCCGGGCCTGATGGCAAGGCGGTGCGGTCGCTGCATGTGATGAGACTATATGTTGACGAGGCGGCTTATATTCCCGACAGAGCCTGGAAAGCACTCAGAATGTGTCTTTTACCCAAAGGAAAAATGCGAATTTACTCTACTCCCAACGGTGTTCGGGACACTTATTATTACAAACTAACTACCAAGATACCGGGCTGGACAAAATTCCACTGGCCAAGTTGGATAAGCCCGCTCTGGAGTAAAAAGCGGGAAAGGGAACTTCTTGAGTTTTACGGCGGCAGAGACAATCCGGACTGGCAGCATGAGATAGCGGGCGAGCATGGCCGGCCAGCCTATAATGTATTTAATGCCGAACAGTTTATGCGCTGTCTTATCGATATTCAGGATTACTGGAAAATAGTAATTACCTCCGAAGCATTTGATAGTTGCAACTGTGAAGAAGAGATCCAAAACCGGGTTTCTGATATTTTGAATCTACCCAAATGCAAAGGTATTTACTATCTGGGGGCTGACCTTGGCTATACTGCCGACCCATCTGAAATAGTGCTTTTTGAAGAGATAGATGGGGTTTTGCGGTTAAAACTCCGGGTTCATACAGAACATGTTTCCTATCCCATTTTAGCAGATATCATCGCTACCATGGATATGGCGTATAAGCCGGAGGCACTGGGGATTGACAATGGCGGCAATGGTATGGCGGTTGTCCAGGAGTTGCTTACACTGGATAAATTCAGGGCCAATGATTTGCGAGAAAGACTCTATGGTATTGATTTTGGCGGTATGACAACAGTTGGCTATAACGGTGACAAGCCGTTAAAAAAGCGCACCAAAGAGTATATGACATCGCTTATCAACTCAGCGCTGTCACGGAAAAAGGTGGAGTTTCCATCAGATGATATTGAACTGGAAGATCAGTTTATCAGCCATACCTATAATGTTACTGCCAATGGGATTATCTACCGCAAAGGCCGGGACCATATAATTGATGCTGTGAGGGTTGCCTTTATGGCCCGGGACATGGAGAGGCTCAATGAAATAGAGCCAATGGAACTTATTATCAAAATGCCTTTTGCGATAACAGACCCAATATTCATTTAACACCAAAGAGGGGAACTAATGGAAATCAACGGCAATCTAATCACCCGGGGACAAATGGCTGCTGCAGCCCTTGACACCAGTGTTTTCAAGGCATATACAGCTAAAGACGCTGTCCCTGACAATTGGCATGAAAAAGCCGGGCAGGCTTGGCAATATTATTGTGAAGAGCCGCTGATATCGAACATTATCAACTGCTGGCGGGTGTTTGCTTTAGGTGATGAAATCAAGGTTACCTGCGAGGATTCTGAGGTTGAACAAGATGCCCGAAAATTTTATAACCGGCAGAATTTAAACCGTTTTGTCAAAGATATGGTGCTTCAACTTTTGGTAAAAGGTGATGCGATTGGCTATTTTGAGCGCACAACTGCCAAAGATGATATTGGCCGGGTGATATGCGTGAACCCAACTACTGTGAATCTGCAGTATAAAAGCGGCAAACTGATTGAAGCGGTGCAAAAAGCAAAGAATGCTCAGGGAGCATCGGCAACTGATGAAATATCCCTGCCGCTGGAGAAAATTATTCATTATAAGTGGAACTGCCCGCAGTATTCCCAAAGGGGTAACTCGATGGTGCTGCCTGCTTTTGAGTCTATTGAACTATTGCGTGATTACAGGCGGGCTGAGCGAGCGATAGCCAGGCGGTGGACAACGCCGCTAAGGCTAATCAAGGTGGGCGGTGTGTTTGGAAAAAAATACATTATGCCTGATAAGCGGGAGATTGAAGATTTACGCAATGTGCTAAACAGCATGGATTTGCAGGCCGGGGCTGTGGTGCCGAACTATGTGACTGTCGAGACCCACGGAACAGATGGCCATACTTTGGATACTAACGAGAAGGTCAAACAGATAAAGGAAGATATCCTGGTAGCAATGGGTATGTCCAGAAGTCTTATTACCGGGGATGGCCCAAATTATGCCACTGCATCTATTTCATTGCAGAAATTTATCGTCCAGTTGAAGGAAATTAAGCAGGCTGCCCGGGATATTCTGGATTTTGTTTTTTATGCCTGGCAGCAGATGAAGGGTAATGAAGATAAAAAAATTGCCTATCAGTTCAATGACCTTGATTTGCACAACGAGACTGACATTAAAAAAATATTTTTGGAGATGTATGACCGGGGGCTTATATCCCAAAAAACTCTGCAGGGCAAGATGGGGCTTGATCCTGCCCTGGAAAATGCCAATAAAGAGCAGGAAAAAACTGTTACTGACAACAATTTTAGTGTGGATGATTTGGTTAAACTGATCTCCCTGGATGTGATGACGCCAAATGAGGCCAGGCATATGCTTGGATTGAAAGATAATGGAGAAAGGGAACCGGAGGCTGCGGCAACAGAACAAATTTATGGGAGTTGTTAAATGGACAGCCAGGCATTCAAATCAGTTGGAAAAAGGATTAGTTCCAAACATGATCGGCTTGAAACCAGGCAGGTAAAGGAGTTGGAAAGAGTTCTTAGGATGGCTGCCCGTCAAGTAAAAGAGGAAATCTATACTTTTGAGGAGGCAGCGCCATTGTCGCAAGGTCAGGCAGCAAGGCTGGCGCAAATGGCCACGCTCAAAGGAGCGATTGACAGGATTGCCAGCGCATTGGAAAGAGATTTGACAGGTACGGCACCTGATCATACCCGGCAAGCCTTCAGGCAGGGGATGCTTGAAGGAGTTTCTGATTTGAAATATCTAAAAATCCCTGACTACGCTGCCGTAAAAGCAGGTGAAGCAAATGCTCTTGTGGATATTGTTTTTACCACTATTGACAAAGATGCGCTTGATTTTTTTATCAAATACCGGATGCAACTTATGGGCAGTCTTTCGGAGCAATTACAGTATGAGATTAAAACCAGAATTGCCGCAGGGATTGTATCTGGCAAAAGCACCCCCGAGATGGTCAGGGAAATTGGCAAAGTAATCGATGATAAAAATTTTAAAAAAGCTGGCAAAACTGTATTTAAAAGCACGCAGCAGAGATTGAGGCTGATATGCCGGACCGAGATTAACCGTGCTCACAATGCCGGCCGGGTGGCGTTTTACAAAGAGGCAGGGGTTAAAAAAGTTCAGTGGTGGGCGGCGCTTGACCGGAGGACTTGTCCTGGGTGTGCTTCCAAACATGGCCAGGTGTACAGAACAGATAAGGTTGAGCCACCGCCCAGTCACCCGCTCTGCCGCTGTGTTTTAATGGCGGTCAAATAGAATTTTGAAGCGAATATTGGGAAATATTTCAGGAAAATTTTAGGAATTTTTAAATAAACATCAGAAAGGGATAAATTATGACCGATTTTGTTCAGTTAACCAATGAGTTTAATGGCAATCTTATCTCCACAATTTATTACCAGGGACTACCGTGTTGGATCGGCAAAGAAGTAGGGAAGATTTTAGGTTACAGCAATCTGGGTAAACGGCTGGTGTCTAAAATTACCGGTGAATGGAAAGATGAATTTGTCGAGGGGATTGATTATGTCATTTTGCGCAAAAAGGAACTCGTTGAATTCAAACAACTTTTCTTAAACTTTCCCGGATCGGGACCATCAAACGGATGTTCCGGATTTGAAGATGCACGAGAACTATGCTCTCGACCAGTAATAT
>CAZTWC010000106.1:0-10993 GCA_964617105.1 uncultured Myxococcia bacterium | reverse complement strand
CCAATGTATCGACAAAAAAATTGGGAGCATAGGCTAAAATATTCTTTACTACTGGATGAGTCTCTTCTTTTTCGCTTAGATACTCATTAAACTTTTTTCTCAATTCTAAAAAATGATTAAGAGAGTCTGCCTGCTCTTCCGTAATCCCTTTTGTCCTATCTATGGCAGTATTATAAGAATGAGCAATAATCATTGCATTATTGTAATTCAATTTCCGAGCAATTTCCCCGGCATTCTGGGGTGTTATTTTTAACTCTTTAGGAATATACAAGTCTCGATAGTTTATCAGCAGAATATCTCTGTTTTGCGCGGTAGGTGGTCTTTGGCGCCACCGTGGTTCCCGGCCAATATGCATTACCGGACAGCCAATATTGACCGCTTGGACTCCTAACCGTTCAAATCTATCTTTAGTAGCGTTCTCCCTGGTTGAAACAAGTCTTAAATTGTGCAGGCTATCAAAAAAGCGATTAAGTCTGATTCTAATCTGGTCGCCCTCAAAGGCTCTGGCCATTGTTCCAAGGCCCAATATATAAGTGGGAATATCTATTCGGCCAGGAAATTGGTCCAGATGATAAGACGCAAACAGCGGACCGCCGCCAATAACAATTATATCGGGTTTAAAAAAAGCATTTATCTTAAACTCGGTTAAAGGAGCCGGAAAGGTCATAATATTTGCATCAGGAATTATTTCTCTAAGCAAATCACGGCTTTTTAGGCTGATCAGGCTGTCACCTGCATTAGGAGTTACTGGAACGAAATGTTTAATATTTAGCGGCAAAATTGTACCTCCAATTACGTTTTTTCCATTAAAACATACGAATGGTAATTGTCTAGTTTTTTCAACTTACCTCAATATCTGAGTCCTGTTGAATTTGAAGAAATGATGGCTATGAGAAAAGCGGCTTAGGAAATTGTCCATTTTTACTTGACCAGATCATCTTGAGGCTTACTGCCGAAGTGCTGCCAACGAATTGAACCACTTACAGCGCCGTTCTTTAGGCGGAAAAAACTCTTGCCAATGCTTTTTTGAGAAGAAAGGAGAGGTTAAATACAACAAACGTGAAAGGGGTAATATATTTAACTGGATTTTGGACTTGGCCAAACGTATAATCAAATCCATAGGTAAACCTGCCAAAAAGGTAGCGGACTCAGCTTTGAGGATCGCATGCGAAACATGGATGAGAAAGTTTGGCCACATCAAAATCCGAATTGGAGGTAAAGTGTTACCCTATTTTAACTCTAAAATTTCTCATAATTAGGTGGGGAGCACAAGGTTGGCGATGATCCAAAGCGGCAGAAATATTTGGATCTGGAGCAAAAATTCTTTTCTTTTGCCAAGGAATTTGGATTTGGCAATTCTATTATTTATGACCAAAAACTGAAACAATTTTTCCCCACCAGGGACTATGAAGAAAATAGCCAGGTCCTGATATATATAGATGAGTTCGTAGATGATTCTTTCTGGGATGAACTCAGGAGTAGACTTGCTAAAAGGGACCTGATTAAACAAGAAGGTATTGACAAAGTTGAAAAAATGAATTGGGAAGAGAGGTTTACCAGGGAAGAAACGATTAGTGAAAAATATTTTGATGAATTTGAAGAAAACGGGCTGGAGAATTTAGAGATTAAAATTAACCCTTGACTAATTACACGTATCAGTGTAAATTATAATTGTAAGTTTTATGAAAAGAAAAGAGTTAGAGAAAAAATTAAAGTCGCTGGGATGGGAACTTGCCAGACATGGTAAAAAACACGATATCTGGACAAACGGCTCCATTGAGGAGCCTGTTCCCAGGCATACTGAAATTGCTGAACCATTGGCCAAAAAGATAATCAAAAAGGCAAAAGAGGGTTAATCAATGAGATTACAAGGCAAAGTTTGGAAAGATGGGCGCTTTTGGCTGATTGAAATTCCAATGCTCGATATAATGACTCAAGGCACGACTAAAAAAGAAGCCTTTGAGATGATCAAAGACGCAACCGAAGAATTGATCAACAAAGAGGGTGTGCAGGTCAATGTCCATCCCGGAAAAGGCGATTATTTCGAAATATCCGCCGATACTCTTGAACTGGTGGCTCTTTTGCTGAAACGGCAAAGGCAAATGCGGGGATTGACATTAAAAGAGGCTGTAGCAAAAATTGGCCAGAAATCACACAATGCCTATGCTCGATACGAACAGGCAAAAGCAGACCCCACTATTGGCAAATTGACAGAACTTCTAAATGCGGTAAATCCTGGTAAAGATTTTGTGATAACTGAAAGCAAGATCGCCAACACCCCCTGATTTTTTGCTGCCCACTTTCCGACTCACACCATCGATCACCTCCCCTGCCATCATCCCCTAACTGTATGAGATCACACCAAAACCATCCCTGGCGGACACGGGAGACCCCGCCTGCGTTCGGGGAGAGTGTCTGGCGTCCAAAAAGCACCTATTTCCCCGGTCTGGTCATCTCCGATTTCACCACCGGTTCTGCTCAATATTCATGCACATGCGGACACATGAAATTAATGCCATCTCACCCCCGCATTGGGGGGTGATCGACCAGTGATCGACATATTTTTTGGGTTTTTTCGCCGTAACTTGACGTAAATACAAGACAAAATGGTGGAGGCGGCGTGAGTCGAACCCGCGTCCAGGCCTATTTTTCCCTGTGATTCCGCACAGTTGAGTTTGGGGTGATCAACGGGTGATCGACCAGTGAAAAATGTGGTGGGTTAGGAATGGAATGTGACTGGCTCTACAACTGTTTCTCAAACTCAGAAACCGAGGAAACTGTTGCTGCTGCTCGGCGAAAATGCTTTTCGGGGCACAACAAAACAACTACTTATTCATGTTTTGAGGCGTTTCATTGGTGCTTGGCAAATAAACTTTTTCTCTCTCCAAGTAGGTATTAACAATCTTTTTTAACTCTTCGATCTCTTTTAACTGTTCCTTTTTTATCTCTTCGATCTCTTTTTTCCTTTCTTTGTGCTCAATCTCCAAATAATCAATCTTCTTTTTCCAAGTTGAATATTGCGCTTTTAATTCCTCGTTGAATTTTATCAGTTCCTGTCGCTCTTGATTACATTTCTCTAGTGATTGGCAGCAATCATTTTGGGTCCCCCTACAACTGAGAAAATAAACCAGCAGCATAATAGACACTCCAAAAGTGACTACTTTTACACTTAATTTCTTCATTTTTTCAACCTCTTAGAAACATGGATTTACTAGACATTATTATTTGTTTACAGCCTTAAGAGCATTTAAAATCCTACACACATATTTGAAAGGATTTTCATTAATCTGGCCATCTCTCTATCCAAATGTTTTGATATTGATTTAGGTTGACAACTGGAACCCTGATTTTTTTTTTACCTTGTATAGCCAAACACTGCTCCAACCAACCTTGACGGGATTGGTTCACTCTCATACCTGGATGTCTGCACCCTCTGTCGTCCCTTTGATGACCAGGATGTGATGAGGATAAAACTGGAGACCGATGCCTTTTACTTGATTTTAAAGGCGATTCAGGACAAAAAGTATGCTATAATTGTATCATCAGTGCATATAGCGGAAATCGAGGCTATAACAGATATTCAGGAAAGGCAGAAACTGTTGTCATTGTTGGCGGTATTGGGCAAAACTCCTGAGATTGATCAATCAGAACTTAGAAAAAGAGCTGAAGAACTACACTCAAAATCTTTTGGAGTGGCTGATGCTGCCCATGTGGCTTTTGCCGAGAAAACGACTGATTTTTTTATAACCTGTGACGACAAATTATTAAAAAAATGCCGCAAAATGGTTGTTGACAAAAAACTAAAAGTAACGGCTTTAAACCCGGTAACTTTTTGCATGAAAGAGGAGAACCACCACTACGACCAGGAGCATTGACACCAACACTGGCACAAGCACTTATATAAAAGAAGAAAAACTGATTGAAAAAGCGGTTAAACTACTGGTGGACAACCTGGGTCCGGTGGAGACCGCTCGGTTTTTCTCTATCACTCAGGGAAAGAGGCTGGAAACGGTGGAAAGACACCGTCTCTGGCAGAGCAAGCTCAATAAAGGGGAAAATTTTGATCAGGTGTTTGGTAAGGAAAATGCCGGAGGTAGATGACAAAAGAAATGCATCTGAGAGTCTCCACCAAAAAACAAAATGGAAAAACCTACCGATATGCTCAACTGGTAGAGAGTTACCGGCGGGATGATGGTGTTCCGGCTCACAAAGTGGTAGCCAATCTGGGACAACTCTCGGAGTTGGAGATCCAGAATATTCGCCTGGCCCTCAAAGCATCGAGAGAGGGCAAGTCGGTGGTTATAGTGACAGATTACATTAATGCCAATACCCCAACCAACTAGAAACTGTAGTTCCGGTTATCATCGCTGTAATTTCAGTTGCCATTGTTAACAAAAAGTGCTAATATTTAAAAGTGCAATACATATTCGCTTTTAGATACCAGGCCAATATCAATGCCTTCACAATACTCTTTATTAAATTGGGTTGAAAGCCTGCAAGCACAGGGACGCTACACCTTTACTCGCATTGATGCAGAAATGGGAACTAAGCGTTCATTTGTGGCTGTTCAAAGCGCTTTGCGCCGGCTAAAAAAACAATCGAGAATCGTTTCTCCTCGACGCGGTTTTTACGTGATTGTCCCTCCTGAATACCGGGCTACTGGATCTCCACCAGCAAGTTGGTTTATTGATGAACTAATGAGTTATATTGGCCAGCCATATTATGTGGGGTTACTTAGTGCAGCAGCATTACACGGTGCTGCTCACCAACAGCCAATGATTTATCAAGTGATGACCAGTAAACCGACTCGGGAAATGCAGGCAGGCAAGGTCTTTATACGGCTCTCAATGAGCAAAAATGTTACCCAGATGCCAGTAGTGGAAAAAGAGACAGAAACTGGGACAATGCTGGTCGCTTCCATTGAAACTACTGCTTTTGATCTAGTTCGTTATTCGGCTATTGCTGGACATTTTAATAATGTAGCAACTGTGCTCAGCGAACTGGCGGATAGTATTGACGCAAAGGCATTAGTAGAAATTGCCGATCTAGTAAAAATTCCTGATGTTCAGCGGCTGGGATTTCTGTTGGATGCCATTGGTGAGAGCCAACTGGCTGATTCTTTATATCAATGGCTGGAAATACGTTCGCCACGGGCTATCCCGCTGCAGCCTGGAGTAGATGCAGCAGATGTTAATATTAATAATCGTTGGCATATATTGCCAAATATTGAACTGGAGGTGGATATTTGATTCCCCGTGCAAATATTACCGCCTGGCGCACCTATGCGTCCTGGCCATCCAACGAGCAAGTGGAACAAGACTTAGTGCTTTCCCGTGCAATGGTGGAGATGTTTAGTCAGGCACTAATTGCTGATCAAATTATAGTCCGGGGAGGTACTGCTTTGAACAAATTTTTCTTCAGTAAAGCCAGTCGGTATTCTGAAGATATTGACCTGGTTCAACGTAATGCCGGCCCTATTGGAAAAATCATCAACACCATCAGAGACGCTCTTGATCCGTGGCTTGGAAAACCAAAATGGAAACAGGGTAAAGGACAATTTACTCTATTTTACCGATTCAATACTACCTTTGTTCCTGTAACAACAATGCGGTTAAAAATTGAAATCAACACCAGGGAACATTTTTCTGTATTTGGCACAACCAAAAAAGGTTTTCCAGTTGATAACCCATGGTTTAACGGAACAGCCAATATCCCGATTTACCATTTTGAAGAGTTACTTGGCACTAAATTGCGGGCTCTCTTTCAACGGAAAAAAGGCCGTGATCTTTTTGATCTTTGGCTCTCTCTAAAATCCAACTGCAACAAAGTTATCAAATCCTTCCAACGGTATATAGAGCATGATGGCACGGCTTTATCACGGGCTGAGTTCGCGGCTAATCTGGCTGAAAAAATGAATAGCATTAGATTTACCGAGGATGTTAATCCTCTCATACCTGCTGATATAAATTATAATCCAGTGGCTGCCGCAGAGATAGTGCAGAAAAAATTGATCTCCAAACTTCCCGGCAGACAATGGAAAGGAAAATCCTGAGGAAGTTTATCGCAGTGTCGCCCCAAAAGCGTCAGCAGTAATTCCCCTGTAATAACAACAGTTTCTCCAATCGTGGCTAACAGCAAATAGCAGCATCCGACCGGATGGTTAACAGCCACCCCAAGTTAACCATCCGGTCGCTCCAATGGCATTCACAAAGTGGTTAACAACCCTGTTAACCACTCGGCAGTCTCCAAAACAGAGAAACAGAGACTCTTAGCAGAGACTCAAAATGCCCGGTATAATTTGCGTGAATTTTGTATAAAATGTGAGATGGCATCGATTTTGGTCTCTTTTGCTGAGACTGGAATTATGGCGGAATCGAACCTGCCCCATGGTGGCGAACTAAAACACCACGATCATCCAACTACGTGATATCACAAAGATTTTGCGGCAGCCCCTGCCGCTCTCCAGCCACAAAAAAGCCCGCAGAACCTAATTTCGGCTCTCCGGGCTTTTTTGTTAACCTTCCGGGAGGCGTTACCCTGCCCGATTTTTGAGTGGCTCATCAAAACCATAAAATACGAATGGTTAAACCGTGCACCACTGCTAAAAGGGTTCGATCATATTACCAGCCTCTGCCAGGAGTTCACTGTCTGGTATAACCAGTGGCGACCACATATGACTCTTCGTGGTGGACGGCCTGATGACAAATGTTTCTCCATGATTGGCAGCCACCAGCACCGGAGAAGGGCGCCAAACCCAAGGTGTTCCCTGTTAATTTTGAAATTGAAAAGCGATATTTCAAGGCCACCAGAGTTACTGGATTTCGGTTGAAGAAAGCGGCGTGAAATCGGTAAAACTTTTTTCCCAACTCCCAATGTTAATTCCCGACTCTCAGGCAACTCCAATCCGGGGATTGGGGATTGACGTCGTTCTGGCAAGGAAGATTTGGCGATTGAGGATTTTTTCTTGGTATCGGCCACAAATTCCATCAGTCACCATCAAGTAGCAGACTATTATCTATCTTTTCCTCTATTTTTCTCTGTCTATTATTCTGTTTTCAAAGAACTTTTAGCCGTAAAAACGACCAATTATTTGTGTTTTGTGGTGTCTCGCTCTCGCTTGGCAAGTACAGAGAATTCTCTTTCCGTTTTAGGTCGGGACCGATACGGTCAAAATACACCTAGAACTTTACAATTCTCTGGTTAACAGGAAAGGGCGATATGTGATTAAGCGAGTCGGGCTGCAAACTGCCCGCATTCTCTATTATTCTATTGAAAGTTTTTTCCCATGATTGACAATATGAGAAGCAAAACTAGATGGCTCTAATTTGTCTAATACAACAGAAGAAAAATAATGAAGTTCAATATCATCACCTACTTTGCTCTGAACTTCTGCACTCATCTCCGCTCTATGTTCAAGATTCCACTTTTCATTATCTTCAATAAATACAGCAACATCGACATCACTATATTCATCAAAATTACCAGTCACATAAGAGCCAAACAGATAAGCCATTTTCACATTAGCCCGCTCAGACAATACCTTTATCGCCTCTTTGGCACGTTTTTTTATTAAATTAGGGATGATAGCCATTCAAACACCTCTTTAGTTCCTTCGTAATACATTTCGGCTAAATTGAGATCAACACCCTTTCCAATGTCAGCAATATCTTCAGGATATCTAGTCTGAATATAATATGATGATAATTTCCGTAAAAACTTTGTCTGGTCTTCAGTTAATTCCAATGACGCTTTCTCGGCAAGACGAACAAGTTGATGAATTCTTGGTGGAAATTCTTGGGTTCGCTCTGCTATAATCGCTTTGAGTTGCTTTTCAATAGATTGTTGACAACAAAATAAAACATAAAGATAACGACCAGAATCAAGCATGGCTTTGGCTGTATCTAAATCATATAAAGCGCGCTCAGCCCATTGTTGAGGTATAGTAGTCATTTGTTTTTCTTTTTTAATTTCATAACAGGAACAATAACCTCCTATATTTAAATAATAGCAAACCAATGATAATTATTCAAAACAAAAAGTTTTTATTCTATACACGGGCGGATAGAATCCATCGATAAAAAACCACTAAAAAATCAGCAATTGGGCCAACAAAATCCGCACTTTTTAAATATTTACCAGGCCCCCTTTTCACCGCCTACCTACCATATAAATTCGGTATTGTGTGCCTCGTGATGCCCGAAAACTAGATCATCCCTGAAATCACGTGATATTTCCATTCCTATCGGTCATCACCAGGAGAACCATCGGGGACATTCATTTTTTTTAAAAGTTTGCCGGATGGTTATCATCACCGTTATGACCATGCTGAACAAATGAAATATTTCCTCATACATTCCAAAGGCAGAAAAAAATATTGAACAATTAAGTGGTATGCTGTATTTTTTGGCTTCCACCGAAAGGAAAACTTTTTTGCCATTAATGAAAATAAGCAGCACAAACGATTATTGACTAAAACGGAGTTTTTTATGCCCAATTCCTCGCCAATTGCTTATGATGAATTTATTTCCTACCTCGATAAGTTTTTTTGTATTTCTATTGATGACATTAAGACAGTTATTTCCGAATTTCATGCCGAGATGCGGAAGGGACTTTCGGGTAATGAAAGTTCATTAAAAATGATCCCGTCTTTTGTTGACAGGCCCAGAGGGTCTGAAAAAGGAAAATTTATTGCACTTGATCTAGGAGGTACTAATTTCAGGGTTCTTGCTGTCGAGCTTGATGGGAAAGGAAATACCCGGATTTCAGCAGTTAGTAAATTTTTGATTAAAAAACAAGACATGATGGGGACCGGTGAACAGCTTTTTGATTTTATTGTCCACTGCATCCATACTTTTTTCATTGATAATAAAATCGACACAAAAAAAACCTATGATTTGGCATTTACTTTTTCTTTTCCTGTAGAGCAAACCAGTATTGCCGCCGGCAAACTTATAAGCTGGACCAAAGGATTTACCGCCAGCGGTGTTGAAGGCGAAGATGTTATTATTCTACTGAATGAAGCATTAAAGAAAAAAAACATTCAATGCATAAGAGTGGCCGCATTGGCTAATGATACGGTGGGTACTCTTGTAGCCAGAAGTTATAGAGATTCCACATGTGATTTAGGGGTCATTATGGGAACGGGAACCAATGCATGCTATCAGGAAAAACTTTCCAATATAAAGAAAATGGGTTGTCCGGATACTAAAGGGCATATGATAATCAACATGGAATGGGGCAATTTTGATAAACTGCGCCGGACATATTACGACAGGAGACTGGATGCCGGTTCTGTCAATCCGGGAAAAATGTATTTAGAAAAGATGGTTTCCGGAATGTATCTTGGTGAATTAACCAGGCTGATTGCATATGATATGATAAAACGCGATCTTTTGTTCAACAATGAACCTTCCGCCATGGAAGGTTTCTCTAAAAAAGATTCATTGAAAACCGAACATATGTCACTCATTGCCGGCGATGAGACAAAGAATCTGGAAATAACCAGAGATTTTTTGACAGAGAACGGTGTAAATAAAAATATGCTGTATGACAGACAGGCGCTGAAACAACTTTGTGAACTCGTTTCATCCAGAGCGGCGGCGATTGGAGCGGCGGCAATCGCCGGAGTAATAACCTGGAAGGACCCTGATCTGAAAATAAAACATACAGTTGGTATTGATGGGACATTATTTGAAAAATATCCAGGTTTTGACCAGAAAATAGATACTGTTTTCGAAAAACTTTATGGAAAAAAAGCGGTCAACATTGAATTGGTTCTCGCCAAAGACGGTTCCGGTAAAGGTGCCGCTATTATTGCTGCAATTGCGGCTCAAGTTGAAAAGAAAACTAATGACTGCCCATAATCGGTCCATTTATTGATGGACACAAACTATTAACACTATTAAATAGTTGCCGTCCGAAAACTCCTTCTGCTGTCCCTAAAGGGATCACCGTTGGCGTCAAATTCTGCTGCATCTCGGCTAACTGACGCCGAAGGTGATCCCTGTGGGACGTTGCAGAACCCAAAATCGTCCTCAACGTAGGCGCCGCCTATGCCTCCGGAGGCCGAAGGTCATCCACGTGGGACGATTTTGGAACCTGCGCCTTGTTATCCGAGCGCATCAAAATTTTCGCGATTAAGCGAATTATCGGATGGCAACTAAATAAGGCTAACTTAAAATCAAGGAGAAGATTATGGGCGGTGATGGCCGGGAAACAAATTCAGGATACAATGCAATTGTTTATATAATATGCATCATTGCAGCTCTCGGTGGATTGTTATTTGGATTGGATCAGGGGTTTATAGCAAACGCGTTGCCCACAATCGACAAGGTTTATGACTATGATTTGGCGCAAGGGGAGGCATACTCAGCTATTCTGGCATGGGGCGCGATTATGGGGGCCCTCCTGTCAGGTTTTTTTGCAAGGTACCTCGGCCGGAAAAAAAGTCTGGTTTTTGCAGGATTCTTATTCTCTTCCATGTCGCTAGCCTCGTCTTTTATACCTCCTGCCGGTATTTTATCCGCATGCCGTTTTGTTCTCGGATTTGCAGTAGGCGTTGCTTCATTCATTGTTCCTCTATATCTGGCGGAAACGGCACCTGCCAGCATTCGCGGTGCAATGGGCACATTATTTCAACTGATGATTACAATTGGCATATTTATAATTTCCGTATCAAATGTATTGCTGGTGCGGCTTATTCCTTCGGAGGTAACAAGACTTCCTTTCATGTTCCTGATAATAGCATTATTTGCGCTGATTATGTTCATTGGCGCTTTTATTCTACCGGAAAGCCCGAGATGGTTGATGCTTAAGGGTAAAAAAGAAAAGGCGCGCAAGGTCCTTGAAAAAGTCCTCAACACAGAGGAAGAAATTGATTCTGAAATTAAACAAATTCAGGAGGCTCTTGGTAATTCGTCTTTTGCTTTTGCTTCCGTCTGTTAATTCCCACATTCTTTCAAACAAATTTTGAGCAACTATTCTGACCGTAAGG
>CAZTWC010000105.1:0-11078 GCA_964617105.1 uncultured Myxococcia bacterium | reverse complement strand
CGATACTGACCATAATAGAATATCTCTCTCTGGCTATGCTGCTATTGTTTGCTTTCGGCCTGGTCTTTGAGTTGCCTTTATTCATGTTTTTTCTCTCTTTGGGAAGAATTGTTACTCCAGATAAATTCAAACAGATTCGTAAATATGCCTACCTGGGCGCTTTTGTAGTGGCCGCACTGTTGACTCCGCCCGATGTGGTTACCCAGATAATGATGGGGGTGCCAGCCTGTTTGTTATGGGAAGTGGGGATACTATTTTCCCAGGTGGGCAGGAAGATATCCTTTGGCAGAGATGAGAATTGTCCAGAAGAGGAAGATGATAAAAATAAAGGGGAGGAGGGGATGGCCGGGTGAGCGTAGTCATCCCTTCTGCTCTCTCTATTGCCGCCTCAGATCCTACTGGCGGAGCCGGTATAGTAGCAGACCTGGAGGTATTTACTGCTTTGGGTGTGCACGGTCTGCTGGCGGTTACTGCTTTGACAGCTCAAAACAGCCACACCTTTACCCATCTATTTTCGGTTGAAGATAAATGCCTGGAGCAGCAGTTGGAATCAATAACTGTTGATTTTAAACCCCGGGCAGTAAAGATAGGTCTATTATCCTCCTTCACCCAGGCGGAGATAATTGTAAAATTTATCAGCCGGTTGTTACCCTCGCCCTTTGTGCTTTGGGATCCAATACTTAAGGCTTCGGTTGGCGCTTCCCTGGTGGAAACCAAAATCATGAAAGAGATAATCAGCAGGCTTATTCCAGCGGTGGATATGATTACTCCCAACCTGGAAGAGGCCGCTTTTTTAGCCGGAATAATTCTCAGCGGCGGAGGAGAGGAGAGACAGGATTTGCCCCTCCGGGCATCGGCAGCCATTGCCAGGTTTTTTGATGGCCATCTTCTGATAAAAGGAGGGCACGGCCAGGGCGATATGGTGGAAAATCGGCTTTATTTAAAGGGGGAGGAAAAACAATGCCTGGTTTCCCGTCGGATACCGGGCAGTAATGTAAGAGGAAGCGGTTGCCGGTTGGCCGCAGCCATCTGCGCGCTGAAGGCCAGGGGATATTCTCGGAAGGAGGCAGTGGAAAAGGGGTGCAAATATATGGAAGAGCGTTTTATGCACCAATTTAGGCCTTCGGAAGGCTTGTCCTATTTTTCTCCGTTAGAAATCTTGACATCGAGAGAAATATTATAGAGAATATTATAAATTAGTAAATTTTGAATCACAATAGTCCAATAATAATGACAAAACTGTAAAGGGATAAAAGAAAAATGGCCAAAAAAATATTGTTGGTAGATGACTCTATGGTTTCCAGACGGATAATTGCCAATCAGTTAAAACAATTGGGGTTCGAAGTTGAGATGGCCAAAAACGGCCCGGAAGGACTGCAAAAGGCCAAGGAAGTTGTTCCGGATTTAATGCTTATTGATCTGGAAATGCCGGATATGGACGGTTTTGAAGTGATCAAACAGAAGCTGGAAGTGCCGGAGATCGCCGATATTCCTTATATTGCTTTGGCGGCTAGAATGACCGAAGAGGACCTTAAGGAAGTGGATAACCTGGGTATAACCTTTTATACTTTCAAACCGGTGGACCCCGAAGAGTTGAAAAAGAAGATCGAGGACTGTCTCCAGGACAAGAAGCGCCGGGAGAAACTGCGGCTCAACAAGAATTTTAGTCTGCCAGAAGGAAAAAAAGACCCGATTCAGGTGTTGAAAGTAAAGTGTCCTATCTGCAGGTATACCAATATAATCTCCTACACCCTCAAGGCGAAAAGCCAAAAAGTGATATCTACTTATTTTCAGGTGGCCGACTACCTGGAGCAATCACCTTTTATAAAGAGTGAATTTTTAAATCATGCTGTAACCCTCTGCCCCAAGTGCCTCTATGCATCAGATGACAAGGCGAGTTTTATCGGCCAGGAAAAGGGTTTTCCCACCACTATTCCCAGGTTCCACAAGTATATTAAAAGCGCCCAGGAGGAGCGGGAAAAAATAATCGAAGATGCTTATGGTTTCAAGTTAAGTATAGAGGAACTTTCCAAAGTTTTTGAACGACCCCGTTCCTTTGACGAAGCCATCATCACCTATGACTTAGCGTTGCACTGCTTTATAATTGAGGGGAATAAATCTTCTAAAAATTTACAGCCCAAAGAGGCGGCTTGCTATTTGCGTAAGGCTAGATTGTATTGTAATGCCGAAATGCCGGAAAAGGAGGCGGCTCAGTTAAAGATGGCGCTGGATAGTTATCTGGAAGCCAACAATCACGAAGCCTCCATTAAGGTCAACTATATAATCGCCATGTTGTATCATCATTTTGGCGAAGATAAAAAAGCCCTACAGTTTATACAGGAGATGCGGACCGAACAAACCGATTTCAAAGAGGCCACTGAGGGTAACGCTCGGGTTATGGCTTTGTTTAAGAAAAAGGGGCAGGATCTCTGGGACGCTATTAAAGACGGCTGATGGGGTTTTGTGTCCAATGCTACTGGAAAATTGCCTGGATCTAGTTTTCGGGCATCATGGGGTCTGCTCACGAAACGGAAAAAATAGCACGCTAAGGGTTTGCTGAGGCAGGCACCCAGCGGTACAGAGTAGGAACTGACACACCGAGGTTCTTGGCTACGTCCTTGGGGGGGGTGCCGCTAGCTAGCAATTTCTTGGCTGATTCGATTTTGCTTTCGGTCATCTTGCGCTTGCGACCGCCTTTGCGACCGAGTTGCCGGGCGACTTTTAGCCCGGCGCGGGTACGTTCGATGGTCAGTTCGCGCTCCATCTCGGCAAGGCTGGCCATGACGTGGAAGAAGAACCGACCCGATGGCGAACCGGTGTCGATGGAGTCAGTGAGGCTTTTGAACTGGATGCCTTGGTTATGTAATTCGCCGACCAGATCGACCAATTGCTTGACGCTACGCCCCAGCCGGTCGAGTTTCCACACGACCAAGGTGTCACCTTCGCGGAGCATTTCTAGTGTCTTGGCCAAGCCGAGACGCTCGGCCCGTGTGCCGCTCACCTTGTCCTCAAAGACCCTCTGACAACCAGCCTTGGCTAAGGCTTCCCGTTGAAATTCAATTTTCTGATCCTGCGTCGAGACGCGCGCGTAACCGATCAGCATGACTTGTCTCTCTCCCTGTCAATATGTTCCTGCATCGCTTGGGGGGGGGGTTAGTTTAGTGCCTGTCTTCGTTGTGAGCATCAAGGCGCACGGGGGACAATTGCTTCAGCAGTTCTGGCAGCGCCGTTTGCACCGTTTCCCACACCACGTCCAAGTTGATATCGAAATAGCCGTGGGCAATGCGATTGCGCATACCACGCATGCTGCGCCAAGGCACTTTGGGGTGGGTCTGCGTGAAGTCGGCGTAACTATCCATCACCTTCGTAGCAGCTTCGCCAATGATAATGAGGCTCATGATGACGGCCTGCTGGGTACGTTTATCTTCCAAGAAGTCGTCTTTGGTCAACCCTTCCACAAAGTCACATGCATCTGTTGCAGCCTTCTGGATGTGTTCTAGGTAATCTGGAAGTCGGTTTTCGTTCATACTGGTTGCGCCTCCGCGAGTACCTTGGACCGGAACTTCGGCGGCAGGTCGGCTGGCGTCAGCAAAACGACTTGTACTCCGAGCAGCGTTTCCAACTCATCTTGCAGACCACCCAAATCAAATAGCGTAGCGCCAGGTAGCGCATCGACCAGCAGGTCTAGATCGCTGCCTTCTTTATCGGTGCCGTGTAACACTGAGCCAAAGATGCGCGGGTTCGCCACGCGAAAACGGCTCGCCGATTCACGTATTGCACTTCTTTTTAGGTCAAGAGCAATGGATGGTTGCATGGGACTCCTTCCTTTCTCAAAACTCATTGATATTATAACCAATTGAGAATTTAATTTCAAGAACTATTTTCGAGAAACACGGGCCGCTAAAACTAAACGGCCAATGGAGATTTTTCTGGAAAAAGTTGATTGATCCGGAGGAGTTTGCCGCCAATCCAGATAAATACATGGCCCCAAAAGATTATATTAAAGTGCCGGGCACCTGGAATTTAATAGGTTAAACTTTATAACCACCAATACGGAATAATATCAAATCAAAACCATTAAGGCAACTTGAAATGGCGGGGAGGGGGTTAACCAACTCACCAGCACCCCACAGGTAAAGCCCATATAGCGGTTGAAAAGACTTTGGCGATATATTCAATCAGCCTTTGGTAAGTCCAGTATCCCAAAGGGCAATTGGATTTTCTGCTTGCCGGCTGCTATGGAAAATCGCAATTACCAGAGCCAATCTTGTTCAGAACCCCAATAGTAGTCAATAGTTGCCATCCAATCTTGACTTAGTTTAGCAATTTGCATTCCTTCCCAGGCGGTTCCCTGGTAGCGGCCATTTAGATGGGGGGTGCGCCCGGGTTGGCTTCGAGGTTGAAATTTGCCACATGTCGAAATGCTCTGTTTGATTAATGGTAACATTTGTCCAAAAATTGTGTTATTATAGGCCATCCTGAAATCCTCCATAATCTTGATAAGTTATGCTAATAATTTAGCATTTTCGGAGGGTTTCAGCTAGTTTTATTTATCCGGCACTGCAAAAAGTTTGCCGGACGGTAGTGCATAGAATTGCAACAATTACAAAGACATAAAAAATGAAATTTTCAAACAGAATAAAAGATATTGACAGGCTTTTAGAAGAGATTAAACAGTATCGTCCTTTGGATAAATATTATTTAAAGCAGATAAAAGAGTATTTCCGGGTGGGTCTTACCTATTCTTCAAACGCTATTGAGGGAAATACTTTATCTGAGGTGGAGACCAAAATTATTCTTGAGGATGGTTTGACCATAGGTGGTAAAACCATTAAGGAGCATCAGGAGGTAGTGGGGCACAGCGAAGCCTATGACCTTCTTTATGATATTGCCAAAGGAGATCAGATTATTGAGGGGCATATCCTTGATTTTCACAGGTTGTTTTTTTACCGGATTGATAAGGATAATGCTGGCAAATATAGAAAGGTCAACATAATCGTATCCGGGTCAAAATATACCTTTCCTTATCACGATAAAGTACCCTCTTTAATGGAGTCGTTTTTAGAAAAGATTCCTGATATGCGAAGTAAATATCATCCGGTTGAGTTTGTCGCACTTTTGCACAAAGAGTTTGTCGAGATCCATCCATTTATTGACGGTAATGGCCGGGTGGCAAGATTATTAATGAACTTGTCGCTGATGCAGGATGACTATGTGATAACGATTATCCCTCCGATAATGAGGCAGGATTATATCCAGAATCTTGAGATTTCCCATGGAAAGGACAGTAAACCTTTTATTAATTTTATCTCCAATATGGTTTATGAAAGCCACAAGGAATATTTAAACATTTTGAAAAAGTTGATATAGGAAATGCTTGCCCCGCAAGGCTCTGAAGACAATTATCCTTCGCATTTATCGCCGCCCATCCTGCTGATATGTTTTGTTTGATAGTAGCGCATTTCATTTCTGGTGGGATTTAATCTTCAAGATTTTGGCTTTTAGTTCCTGGTAGGAGATTCTATTGGCGGGAAGGGTGGTTTTTCCCTTTTGAATTAAATTTAGTCCATCCATGGCGCGAAAAGCCTCCAGCACCGGGATCTGGTTGATTTTAGTGGTTATTAATGAATATTTTCCCTGAGCCATCCCCAAAACATAGTAACATTTCTCCCCTTTTTGGTTTTTATGGAGTTGTAGAAACAAGAGGGTCTCTTCCCCCTTTTTTAATTTGGGATTACCGCTGACCATCATCCCGTGGTCACCTACAATCCCGCCCATTTGTTTAAGACAGATTTTTTCTTTTTCTACTTTTCCTTTTAATGTTTCTTGAACTTTTAGATCAAAGTAGGTGAAAATCATCTTTTTTCCCGGGCTCCAGCGGCTTTGAGCATCTACCACTTTGACTTTGGCGATCAGTTCTGCCTGTTGGGTCAAATCCTTTAGGCTGAAGGGCAACATCATGGAAGCCTGTCCCGTATAAGAAAACAGGAGACCGGTCAGGGAGAAAAACAATACGAACAACCAGGATATTCGAACTATTTTATCAATAATTGAAGTATTCATACGAACTCTATCGCGGAGAGAATGCGCGTTACGGTTTAATACCCGCTCAAATCTATCTTATCTACCTGTAACACTTTTGGGAAGCGGTTGAAATTGTGGCAGCCGTTTTTAGTGACATAAACTGTATCTTCTATTCTCACGCCGCCAGTTTTATAATAGTAAAGACCTGGTTCAATAGTGATCACGTTGCCTATTTGGAGGTTAAATTCATTTTCGCTGACCCGGGGTGCCTCGTGGATGTCTAAACCCAGTCCATGGCCGGTGCCGTGGAAAAAGCCTTGCATGGAACCATTCAGGATACCGGTGGGGTAACTGTTCTCTTTGAAAAGTTGCTTGATGAAAAGGTGAATATCCTTCACCTGCATCTGCTCTTTAACCATGGTCAGTGCTTTTTGCTGGGCCTTTAAAACAGTATCGTACAATTTTTGCAATTCCGGGGGAATATCTCCCTTAACCAAAGTTCTGGTCATATCGGCACAGTAATAATTGTCCTGGCTTTGGGGAAAAATATCAATGATCAGTGATTGATGGGGAGCAATAGGGCCTTTTCCTTTGTTGTGAGGATCGACATTTTGTTTTCCAGTGGCGACAATAGTGTCTTTAGCCAGGTATCCGTGGAAATAGAGATGGGAGTCGATAATATTGCGAACCATTTCGCAGGTAACTACTTCTCCCTGAGGATTTAAAATTTGCTGGTCTTTGATTGAGCAGTTTTGCAGAAAAGCCACTGCTTTGACCAGAGCGCGTTCAGTTTCATCGGAGGCATCCTGAATATTGTTCTTTTCCTCTTCACTCTTTATTAGCCGTTGAGGAAAAATGGCATCTTCGGAGATCTTTAGAGCAATACCATTATTCGATAACTCCAGGGCCAAACCATAGGGGAAATTATGGGGCACCAGGACCTCTTGTATCTGCAAATCCTCCAGCACCGTCGATATTACCTTGGCTAACTTGGGCTCTTTACCGTTTTTTTCTTTTAGTTTTTTTGAATATTTAAAATAGGGAAGCACCTGATCTACCCGGGCGGTTTTTTTGGCCCGCTCGTATTCAAGAGAGGAAGCCAGCAGGTAGGTTGTATCATCTTTTTGGATGAAAGTGTAAGGGTCCGGGGCTTTGAATCTGGAGATATAATAGATATTTTTATCGGTTTCCGGTGAAGCGTAGAGCAGCAAGTTTTTTCCCATGATATCTCCTCCTGAATTTTAAGGTGTAAGTATGGCATAATTTTATGATGTTAGCAAGTGGCGTGAAAAGTTGCTATCCGCCTATCTTTGTGATAAATTTACAAATAGCTTTGTTTCAATCCAACCAGAGTTGCCGTTCGGGAAATCACTTCGTATTGGGAATTTTGACGGCAACTACCCAGAGGAACTAATGAGCGATATATTACAACAAGAAGAGTTAGATGCTCTATTTTCAGCTTTAAAAGATGGCGATATTGAAATCCCGGAACCGGAGAAAAAGGAAGATGACGTTGACCAGGATGCTTTGGCGGCAGAATGGGAGCAACAGTTGTCCATGGACTCTGGCGTGGATATGGATGAGTTCGGTGAACTGGTCCAGGAAGAAACCGCCAGACCAGTAAGTAGCGGAAAAAAGGATTATCCCAGGGAGTTGAAAGTTTTGCTCAACATAGATTTGGATGTGGCGGTGGAGATGGGTCGTACCAGGATGGCAGTATACGAGATTTTGCGGTTAAGCCAGGGTAAAACCATCCAGTTGGACCGAGATGCCAATTCCTACCTCTCTTTTATGGTTAACAATGTGGAGGTTGCCCGGGGAGAAGCGGTGGTCACCAATGATAATTTTGGTCTTCGCATCAAAGAGATAGGGAGTTTAAAAGAGAGATTGGAGAAATTGTGATAAAAAAAATCAGTGATTTCCAAACTGATTTGGTTAGTATCCAAATTTTTGTGACCAGGTTGATTTCTGGCTGGACACTGTTCTTATTAGTTATTTTGACGACTCTGAGGGCTCCATCTTTGATTTGGGCTGCCGATGATTTTCAGGGAGATATCCGAATAGTTTATACCTCTGATGTAAATGGAGAATTAGATCCATGCGGGTGACCGGCCAACAGGCTTGGCGGTCTGGCCAAGCGGGCTAAATTGATGAAAGAGATGCACAATAAAAAAGTTCCGCTACTATATTTTGACGGTGGTGATCTCTTTTTTTCCCACCGAAACATTGATAAAAATGAGCAATGGTCTGCATGTCTTAAGGCTCGGGTATTTGCCCGGACCTACCGCCACTTTAAAGTTGACGCTTTGCTCCCGGGTGAAATCGATTTTGCCCTGGGTAGGGGGTTTATCAAGAAGTTGCAGGACCAGTATGCTCTTCCGGTTATAGGTACCAACCTTATCGATCAAAGTGGTAGTAAAATTGCCCTGAAGAGAGTGATGATAAAAAAGGTGGGTTCCCATAAACTGGCAATATTGGGTTTGGTAAATCCCGATTATTATTTAGGCGTTAAAGGGATTGTTGTTCAAGACCCTTTTGATACAGCCCGAAAACAGGTAGAAAAACTAAAAACCAGGAGTGATTTTATTGTGGTAATCAGCCACCTGGGCTTTGATAATGACTTAAAACTGGCCAGGCAGATAAAGGGAATCGATATCATCTTTACCTCCCATGACCGGCGCTACTTTTTTCAACCCAGGATAGAGGGAAAAACTATGATTGTTGGCGCTGGCAGCCTGGGTAAATATATGGCGGTTTTGGATTTGCGCCTGAAGAAAAAGGGACAAGGTTTTTTAAACTATTACAGTTCCAGGAAATACCGTGATGCTCTGTTAATGCATAAAATAGATCTGCAGAAGATTACCAGCCGGAGAAAAAATCAATCTGTATATTCTGAGGAGACTGCTGCTCTAAAGGCCAAAATACGTTCTCTGCAGGGTGAAGTGGACCGTTATGTGAACAGCAATTGTTTTCGTTTTGACTTCCTCCAATTGGGCGATAATCTGAAAGATGATCCCACGGTAAAAACCTGGGTTGATAAGACCAAAGCGGCTATGGCTGGGAATAAAGTAAAATGTGATCTGTAGCAATAGTATCAGCAAGACAAGGCACCATGGATAACGAATCAAAATTGGCAAAAATCATCGAAGCCTGCCGGGTGATGAACTCGTTGCATGGCCGGGAAGAGGTGTTGGATAAAATACTATCCCTGGTAGAAGATGTCTTTTCGCTCAAACGGTGTGCTATTTTAACCCTGGAGGAAGACAGGGATACTATGACTATCCGCAAAGCCAGAGGATATAAGCAGGAGGTGGTGGATAGGATCAAAATAGTCAGGGGCGAGGGAATAACTGGTCATGTTTTCCAAAACGGAAAACCCATGTTTGTCAATGATGTAAAAAAGGACCGGCGTTATATTCCTGGGGTTGAAGGGGCCATTTCGGAGATGGCGGCTCCGCTTAAGTTAAATGGCGAAGTGATAGGGGTTATTGATGCTGAAAGCCATATCCCTTTTAATAATGAGATGATGGAATTCTTTTCCATTTTTGCCGCACAGGCAGCCATAGCCCTTAGCAATGCTAACCTGTTTGAAAGGTTGAATAAGAAGATACGGGAACAGGAGAGCCTCAACAGGATAAGTTGTAAAATGACTTTGAATTTGCGGGAGGATGATCTTCTGGAGGAGATTTTAAAATTGGCCCACCAGTGTCTCTGTTTTGAACGGTGCGCTATTCTGCTTAAGGATCAGGACGAAAAACTATTTATCAAGGCTCACTACGGTTATAGCCCAGCCAAGGTAAAAAACCTAAAAATAGCGGTGGGCCAGGGGATCAGTGGCAGGACCGTCAGCCGGGGAGAGCCGACTTTAATTGAAGATGTCAACCGGGATAAGGATTATATTTCCGCCAGTGATGGGGGCGGTTGTGAAATGGCGGTGCCCATTGCTATAGAACAAAAGGTGATCGGGGTCCTGGATGCAGAGCACAGTCGTCCTTTTGCCTTTAACGCGGAGGATCTGCAACTCTTTGCCACTTTTGGGTACCAGGTATCTCATGCCATTAGAAATGCCAGAACCTATGCCCGTATAGAATATCACGCCGGACAACTGGAAGACAAAATCGAACAAATGAAAATGCTTTATGCAGTTGGCGACCGGCTGGGTATTAGTTTTGATATTGAAGTCACCCTTCAGGACATTTTGGATCTATCCTCCACTGCTCTCAACCTGGATGCTTGCGCTATCATGTTTTTGGACCACGAAGAGCAGCTGGTGGTCAAAGCCTCTAGAGGTTATCCGCCGGAATTGAAAGACCAGGTAAAAATTAAGTTGGGGCAGGGGATAACCGGTAAGGTGGCGGAGAGCGGTCAACCACTTTTAGTAAATGATGTGACTAAATGCAGTTACTATATCCGCGGCACCATTGGCGGCAGGAGTGAAATGACCGTTCCACTCAAGGCCAGGGGAAAAGTGATTGGGGTAATCGATGCGGAAAGTCCCCGGGCCAATGCCTTTGACCAGGATACAATGGAGGTTTTTTCCATCTTTGCCATGCAGGCTGCTATTGCCATCGATAATGCCCGGCTGTTGGTCAAGACCAACCGGGTCTATGTAGAAACCATCAAATCACTAGCCCAGGCTTTGGAAGCACGCGATTCTTATACCAAAGGTCATTCCGAGAGGGTGACGCATTATTCTCTTCATATTGCCGATGAGATGGGGCTCTCCCGGGAAAAAAGAGAGTTGATAAATCAAGCCGGTCTTTTACACGATATTGGTAAAATCGGCATAAGTGATATGGTTTTGCATAAGCGGGAGAAACTGTCTGAGGCAGATATGAAGATTATCAAGACCCACCCTAACCAGGGTGACTATATCCTCGGGCATATTAAATTTTTAGATTCTATTGTGGCTTCTATACTGCACCATCATGAGCGTTATGACGGTTTTGGTTATCCAGCCGGCTTGCAGGGAGAGGATATTCCCCTGATAGCCCGGATATTGTCGGTGGCAGATGCTTTTGACGCCATGACTACCGATCGGCCCTACCGGGATG
>CAZTWC010000104.1:0-11122 GCA_964617105.1 uncultured Myxococcia bacterium | reverse complement strand
TACGAAACCGAAAATATCCTGGCCAGTAAAATCGGCAAGGAGTTCGTACTCAAAGACACCCTCACTGCCACCAGGACTCACTACGACTTTATCATTATTGATTGTCCTCCCAATATGGGCAATTTAACTTTAAATGCCCTAACTACTTCCGATTATCTGTTGGTGCCCACCGATATGTCCCGGCTTTCCTCATCGGGAATCAGTGAGTTATTCTGCACCGTGTCTTTGGTTAGTGAAAGGCTTAATCGCGATTTGGATATTCTGGGTATCCTATTCACCCGGGTAGATGGACGCACCACCCGGGTAAACAGTGCCATTGAGGGTGAATTGTCCAGAATGTTCTCTGACCTTATTCTTGATACCAAAATCTCCCTGAACAGCGACATCTCCTGCTCGCAAATAGAAGGCAAACCTATCGCCTTTTATGCGCCCAACAGTAGAGGTTCTAAAAATTACCAGGATTTGGCGAAAGAGGTGCTGGAGCGGCTGGGACACGAAAATTACCAGGTTCCAGAGCCAGACCACAGATTGTTGGATAAAACTAACTGCAATCACAATCTATATGGTAATCTGCAATAAAGAATATTTACAACCAACCTAGAAGAAAAATGACAGCACATCAAAGGAGAAGCGCAGCAATACGTTGTGCTTAATTTCGGTTATATCTTTTAGTTTTAAGTCTCGCCATATATTTACATTGTAGTTTAATGAGGCAAACCGGGAAAGATTTAAACTGGCGTTGCAGCGCCATTCAAAGGTCAGGTTTCCAGTTTCAAAGGGTTGAAAAAGGTCGAATTCATTGGTTAAAACAACCCACCTTCCCAGGTAGATATCGCCATTTAAGTTAAATTCAACTCCCTCTTCAAAAAATTTGCCAATTCGTTTAAAAACCATTTTCCCGGCTTTATCTTCACCAATAAATTCATAATGTTCCTGTCCGATCATTTGTCGCAAACTGATGCCAGCCCGTGAATTTAGGTCGGCAAATACCCCTTTGAAAATCACAAAGTTAATTCCCAACCCCTCCTTAAAATCGAGAGGAGATAAAGAGGAGATCTTTTTGAACCTGGTTACGCCAGGTCTCTCGTATATGATGGAGTCGTCTTCTCTTTTAACCACTATAGTGGTCGGTTTAGCCATCGTAGTTTTAGATTCCGTAAATTCGTGGTAGTGGTTTAGAATATTGGTATCCAGGCCAAAACTTATATACGGCCCAACCCGTTTAAAGAGGTAATAGGTGTAGATACTGTCCAGATCCAACCGGTCTATGTTTCTTCTCATAATCTGGCCACTCTGCTTATCCAGATTTTCATCGATCATCAATCTGGTATAATATAGATGTTGATCCTTCAGGTAAAAGAGTTTGCTGTCTAAAAACAGATTGAAGTTGTAGGTCTCATCATACCCAGATAACTCCTCCTCTTTACGTACACTCACCATCCTGAAATCACCGCCAACCAGTAGTTGCATCTTCCAGTTTCCCATAACTGTGGTGTCGCCTAATTGGCCTTCGGAGATGCCGGCGCCCCTAAATTCACCATCATCTTCATCCTGAACCAACACATAGTGGGTCAATTCACTAGGCAAAAGCCTCACCGTAGCAAAATTGATCCGGGCCCGATAGTTTTCACCAACCCTGACTATTTTGTAGATACCAGGCTGAAGCAACCAGGTTTTGACCTTCTCTCCCAATTCTTCGCGGCTTCCATAACCAATTCCAATACTTTCTCTGGTTTTCATATTGATCAATTCGTAAGAACCTCTGAATGCGGTATCGGTTTCATCCACCACCCTGATTGATAGACCTGACCAGGTAGGCTTAACTATAGTTGCTCGGCCCTCATTGATCATTACCCGGGTAGTTACTTTTTGGTCCATAGCGCCGGAGCCGACTTTCACCACGTATTCTCCTGGTCTTACTAAAAGACTTGAGCCGGTGGGGCCAGAGGCTATTTGTTCATCTTCTTTAAAAATCTGAAAAAAAGGTTCCAACTCCGGATTGGTCATACAGGGAACAAAGACCGCCCCCTTACCCATGGGTAATAGAGTTCGGTCCATCTCCAATTGAATTTCCGGTTCCGGAGTATCCCAGGAGTCAGCCCTGAATTCAGCCCAGGATTGATTGGTAACTGATAAAATAAAAATCAAACCAAAAAACCAATTTATTACCTTTTTGGATCTCATTATCCATCTCCTTAGTTGGTCGCAACCCAGGTGATTACCAGCCATTTTGTAAAAATTCGGGTTGACTTTTAGCGTTAGAATCTCTTTTAATCGATTCTTGCAAAAGAGGCTCTGCCTTTACTCCCTTAATGGCCGTTCTGGTAAAATAATCATTCAGGTCATTGACAAATTCACCTAAAAGTTCCTCTAAAAGAACGCTGATCCCCCGGATGAACAGCACCATCTCTTTACGATAAATCTCTTTGCGAATATCGTAGGTTTTTCGCCATACCACCTTGTTATCTTTGTAACTCATCAGACTGAAGGTAATAACCATATGAGCGAACCAGACATCTTTACTGTCAAACTTTTCAATAGCATCTATCTCCCCCATAATTTCATAGTCAGGTTCAGTCTCTCGGTATTGAACACCTATATCTCTAAACAAATTGTTGCGAATCATATATTTAAGCAGCAGATCGCTAATCATTTTTTGCGGCTTTACTGCCCAGCGTTTATTCTGGTAATAATTAACCTCGTAAAGCGATTTTTTGTGTACAATCCTGGTATCATTATATTGTCTGGAGATATCCAGGGGTTTCAACCTGATGGTTAAAGGAAATCTGGGTGTCGCTTCAATAGGCTGGGGCATAATAAAGTCAAGGGTGTAGTAGACACGTTGGGGGGCCTTGACGCAACCGGTCATGAAAGATGCCAAAAAAGTCAGAATAGTAATTTGCAGAAAGGTGTAGCACCAGGTTGGTGCAGATAATTTTGAAAATACTGATTTATTGTCGCTCATTTCTCTTCATCTCCCGATCTTCTTAACAGTAAAGAG
Organism: uncultured Myxococcia bacterium; assembly: GCA_964617105.1. Lineage (GTDB taxonomy): Bacteria > CAZTWC01 > CAZTWC01 > CAZTWC01 > CAZTWC01 > CAZTWC01. The sequence goes on along the minus strand of CAZTWC010000104.1, from coordinate 8,121 downwards.
GGATCGTTTTTAATCGATTGGGAAAATTCACTCAGGTTTTCACTACTCTCACGTAAAAAAGTCAAAGCCCGGTGGATATCCTCCCGGCTTTGCATCACAGTTAAATTAATATTTTTCAGCAAGTTATAGGCTTTGTCCATCACATTGTCAACCTTAGTAATAGAGGTTTGCAATCCATCTTTTCCCAGGGTTGAGTGCAGTTTATCAATAACTCGATCAGTGTTATCAATTATCCGGCGAACCTGTTTTTCGTCGATAGATTTGTTGATCTTCAAAACCGTGCTATCCATATTTTTCATTATATTTTTCAGGGTAGTGCGGTTGTCGGATAAAAGTTGCCTGGTCTGGACCACGGTTTGCCTGGTTTCTGCCGCTAAACTATTAAACTGGTCGAGCAAAGCGGAAACCTGCTGCCCATTTTTCTCAATAAACTGGTTGCTGTTAAAGGCCAGTTTGTCCATCTCCTCCAACAATTTAATCAATTTGGTCCGGTTTGAAGTATCAGTAAGTTTAAGCAGATTGTCTACTAGAAGTTCCGTCTTGAGGGCGATGGCAGTAGCTTTTCCTGTCAACTCATCTATAAAAGATTCCCCGGCAATAATATTGTCTCCAGATTTTAGAAAATCGGAAGAATCAGACCCGCCCACAAACTCAAGGAATTTAAGGCCGGTGATACCCACCTGTGACATAATTGCCCTGGTATCTTTTTTTACCGGAGTTCCTTTGCGAACTGAAAGGATGATGACCACCTCGGAAACCTTTTTAGGATTTATATCGATCTTCTCAACCCGCCCCACCCTTACTCCGTTGTATTTTACCGGCGAACCAGGTTCCAAACCGCTGACCGAAGCAGAAAAGTAGACATAATAGGTATCAATTTTTTCAAACAGTTTTATTCCAGTCAAAATTGCGATAGAAGCGATCAAGATAAAAATGCCGGTTAGTAAAAATATGGCTAGTTTTACTTTTTGTGTTCTGGTTATCATAAATTTACTCTGACAGTAATGTATAAAAGTTCTTCATCCTACTCTCATCCTGCTCATCGCTTTGCCGGGCAAAAAAATCTCTCACCTGAGGAACCTGGCATTTTTTAGCCTCTGCCAATGGAGCGCAGAACAGAGTTTTTCCCTGATCCAGATATACTATTCGGTCTGCGATGGTGTCAATGCTGGCCAATTCGTGGGTTACCACCACAATGGTCATCTGGAACAGTTTTTTCAACTTTAGAATCAACTTATCCAGTCCAGCAGAAGTCAGAGGGTCCAATCCAGCAGAGGGTTCGTCACAAAATAAAATTGCCGGATCAAGCGCCATTGCCCTGGCCAAAGCCGCTCTTTTCCTCATCCCTCCCGAAAGTTCAGGTGGAAATAGAAATTCGGCCTGGGAAAGACCCACCAAAGTCAATTTCATTTGTACAATCCGTTTTATAACCTTCTCTGGTAATTGGGTGTGTTCCTTTAAGGGGAGTGCCACGTTATCTCCAACGCTGATGGAATTAAGTAAAGCGCCGTTTTGGAACAACACCCCCATCTGATTCCTCATTTTTTCCAGTTTTTCTTCATGCCTAACAATCTCTTGACCAAATATTTTAATATTACCGGAGGTTGCCAGATGAAGTCCGATAATATGTTTTAATAGGGTACTTTTACCACAGCCGCTGCCTCCCAGAATAACCAATATTTCGCCACGCTGTACGGATAGATCCACGCCATCCAGAATTTTTCGTGGCCCATAATGGGTGACCAGGTCTTTTATTTCTATTACCGGCTCCAGGGTCATTCTATTCCATCTATTCCATTAAAAAATAAAACAGTACACTAAAAAAACAATCGGCCACTATTACCAAAAAAATAGAAGTAACCACCGAACTGGTAGTTACCCTGCCAACTCCCTCGGCTCCACCTTTGACGATAAATCCCTTGTAACATGCGACTACCACAATCATCCAGGCAAAAACAACGCTCTTTACCAAACCGGTCCAAATATCTTTTAACACCATAGACTGGAGCAACTGTTGAATAAAGGCCACAGCCGACAGGTCCAGATATATTATCGCAACTAAAAACCCGCCCAAAATACCTAAAAAATCGGCCAGCACAGTTAATAAGGGCTGGGCTATAGTTATGGCATAAACTTTGGGGATAACCAAATAACTAAGGGGACGGATCCCCATAGTTTTTAGGGCATCAACCTCTTCAGTTACGGTCATGGTGGATATTTCTGCGGCAATAGAGGAGCCGCTCCGGCCAGCCACGATAATGGCGGTCATCAAGGGGCCAAGTTCCCTGGTCATGGAAACTCCTACCAGGTTGGCAATAAATATATTGGCACCGAATTGTTTTAGTTGGTAGGCGCTCATCAGAGCCATGGTAAGGCCTACTAGCAGGGAGATCAGACCCACAATCGGCAGCGCCTCAGATCCAATGACTATTGACTGTTCAACCACCGAAGACCAGCGAATCTTACGACCTTTGAAAGGGGCAATCACCGCTTCAAAAAAAGTTTCGGCCATCAATATCAGCAACTGGTAGAACTCCTGGAAGGAATCAATAGTTTGTTGTCCCAAATTTTCCAAAAATCCGGTGGGGGGCGAAGGTAGAGTTCTCAGTTGTTCAGGGTCAACCTGGAACATGCTGAAGGCGGCCTTCAACTTGTCTGATAAGCCGAAAATGCTGAAACGCAATCCCTGATCACGAAAACTGTTCCAAATTTCGGCAAAAGTGGCAACACCGGTGGAGTCGATATATTCAACTTCTGAAAGGTCAACTTCCAGCGGCTCTTTCTGTTTTAAAATATGGCTAAAATCTTCAAATAATTTTGGTGCAGATTCACTATTTACCGTGCCGATTAATTTCAACACCGTCCGCTGATTTTCTTTTAAATGTTCAATCTTTAACGACATATAAACAAGATTATCACTTACTAATCAAAAGTCAATTATTCCATCTCTTCCAATTGCTCTTCAATTTGTTCTGACTCTTCAATTCCGGAAAGAATCATCTCTTCCAACTCATCCTTTCTCTCTTGAAGTTGATGTAAAAGTTGCCAGTCCTGTTGACTTTCCGGTTGGGACATCTTTTGACTAACTTCCTCCAACTCCTCTTCCTGGACTATGGTTTCTTGTTTCAATTTCTCCAGTCTTTTTCGCAAACTACGTTTTTGCTTACCTTTATGGTGAGAACTCTTTCCCTTTTTCTCCTTTTCTCCATCAAGGTAAGCATGGTCTGAGTGAGTAGCCTCTTCTTGGGGATTAACTAATAATCCTTCAGGCGTTTTTTTTCTGATTTGCTCCTGTTTCTCTTTGAAATATGTATAGTTGCCCAAATATTCATCCAAACATCCCTGGTCCAGATAGAGAATACGGTTTATCACCCGGTCCAAAAAGTAGCGGTCATGGCTTACCACCAGCACTGCTCCATTGTATTTTTGCAGCGCATCTTCTAAAACCTCTCTGGACTGGATATCCAGGTGATTGGTAGGTTCGTCCAGCACCAAAAAATGACACGGGTGGTAAAAGAGTTTTGCCAAAGCCAACCGGGCTTGCTCACCACCGGAAAAATCCTTTACCGATTTAAAAACATCCTCTTCCCGAAACAGAAATCCGGCCATATAGTTGCGCACTTCAAGTTCGGATATGGTTTGATCAAGGTCCCAAATCTCATCAATAGCCCGCTTGGACGGATCAATAATTGACATATTCTGGTCATAATAGGCCCATGAAGTTCTATTGCCGCGTTGTATCTCACCCTGGTCCGGCGTAATCTCTCCTAGCAGGCAACGGAGTAGCGAAGTCTTTCCCGAGCCGTTAGGTCCCATTAAACCGATTTTTTCTCCCCGGTAGATGGTAAAACTACTAGGATTAAACAGATTATTATCTTCAAAGGCTTTGGCTATATCCCGGGCCTCCAATACCAGGTGGTCCCCCCGCCCAGTTTTAAGAATATTTATCTGGGTCAGGCGCTGGTCTTCCTGAGGACGCTCTATAATATTGGCTTTTATCTTCTCTAATTTTTTCCTTCTGCTCTTGGCCTGTTTGGTTTTCTGGCCGTAAATATTGCGCTGAATATAGTCTTCGGTTCGCTGTATCTCCTCTTGCTGCATCCGGATAGTTTTTTCGGTTTGATCGGTTCTCTTTTGGCATTCCTGTAGATAATGAGAGTAATTTCCATAATAGGTTTGCAGTTTCCCGGCCGCCTGGTAAAATATTTTATCTACACAACGATCCAAAAAATAGCGGTCATGAGATACTATTAGCACTGAACCTCGATAATGAGAGAGAGTTTCTTCAAGTTTTTCGCAGGTGATAATATCCAGGTGATTGGTAGGCTCATCCAGAAGTAATAGGTCGGATTGGCGCAAAAGAGTTATAACCAGCATCAACCGGTTTTTTTCTCCGCCCGAAAGATTTTCAACCCGATGGTGCATCTTTTCTCCGCCAAAACCAAAATCGGCTAGTAATTTATGAACTTCCCCCCTCCAGGTATAGCCTCCTTTCATTTCGTAAGCATGTTGTAACTGTCCATATCTTGCCAACAATTCCTGATCCGAATATAGTTGGCTGTCATTTTCCATTTGAATGATGGTGTTTTCCATCTCCTGCAAATCGCTAAAACTTGCCATGGCAGCATCAATTATTTTGGGCGCTGGGATAGATAGGATATTTTCAACTCTTTTTTTTTATGAACTTTACCGTATTCCGGACTCAGGGAACCGTTTATTAACTGCAGGATAGTAGTCTTTCCGCAACCGTTATTGCCTATAAGACCTATTTTTTCGCCAGTTTTAATAGTCAGAGATATATCATTGACTATAGTTTTTCCATCCAGGGAGATCCCGACTTTATCTAAAGAAACAAGTATCATAGCGTTGTAATTAAAACCAAAGGAGCATCTGGGCCAAAAAATTCTGTTCTCGACTTGAAACCAGTTGCATCTCCTTCATTTTTCCATCTCTTTTTTGATGGCGATATTCATCGGCCAATTCACCCTGGTTCCAGGTGTCGTGAATAAGGGCGAAGTAATTATTGCGCATTTTAATACCTTCCTGAAGTTCAATATCAGTTGGAGAAAAGATGTTATCCCACTCAATTTGCGCTTCCATGGCCATTAGCCAATTACCGATTCCAGCGGCTAAAGCCTTTTTAATAGTGCTGATGGCACTGATCCTGTCATCCATTAAATAGAGAGCTAAAGCCAGGTTATAGTATATTTTTGCCGGGTTAACACTCCGGTTGTCTAAGGCGCGATTATAAAAATCGACGGCAATTCTTCCTGAACCCAACAGCAGATAGATATTGCCAAGATTATTCAAAGCATAACTTTGATTAGGATATCTTTCCACTATTGCTGAAAGGGTAGATAGAGCCTGGTTTAGTCGAAGTCCTTTAGCCAGAAGCATTCCCATCTCATTTTGCATGTTTATATTCCGGCGATTGAGCCGGATATGACTGCGTAAAAAGTTCAAACGGGTTTCCAGGGTTTGACTCTTCAATTGATTCCATCGCCGGATGTTATCGGCAATTGTGGCTAAGTATTTTTCCTGATTTATATTTGGGATACTATAGATAGGAGCATCGATAGTCAGGGGCGCATAGGTTTCCCACCCCTCCTCAACGTTAACCTCTTCCATCTCTTCCAGGTTACTGGCAGCGGCAATTCTGGCTCCTCGCATCCAACAGTCCCAAAAAGAGGAGGCACTGCTGGATAACTCCAGGGGAATCCATATTATTTTATCCATATGAATAAAATGGTTTCGATCAAAAGAGACCTGGTGAGAATTAAATTCAGTAGAACCACTGTTTAAAAGTAACAGTAAGTGTCGTCGGGATAACAGTAATTTACATTTAATCCCAGCTGCCTCCAGCAACGAGGCGGTTAACACGGTAAGATCGGTATTGTTAGCAGTCATAGATTTTAAGGTCTGGAAGGGGAATCTTACCTTTACCAGTTCCCTCTGATCAATGCCGCGGAATCCACCACTACTCCACTGAAATCCCAGCGATAACAGATAATTAACTATTACCATGGGTAGCAGTTGGGATTTACGTAAAGTTTCAGTATTGTTTGATGGCAGAGGAATTTTTTTTAACTGTTGCACCAGATTCTTTAATGCCGGTTCAAAGGGGTTGATAAAAGAGGATAAAACATGAACATCTTCCAGGTCTACCTGGTTTCGACTGTGAATTATCAATGGATATTTGATTTTATGAAGATGGATTTCCTCTTGATATTCAAAACTATAACTAATAATGCAAGGTAGAACCATATTTTTTTCTACCTTAGCCATTGATGCCTGGATAAACCTAAAATCCAGTGGTATCTCCAGGGTTTTCTTGGAAAGCAGTTGCTGGCGCCGAAGATAAAATGTATCGGTTATACCAGGAATCCTGACGATAAACTGTAAATTTTTTACCGACTTTTTACCCCGATTTTTCATCTGCAAAATAATAGGTGGGTATCGGTTGTAATAAGACCATTTAACCGGGTATAGAGAAGTTAATTTAAATTTTTCCAACCAAAGGGGAGATCGTTTTTTGTCGGAAATATATTTAGCCACCAATCCGGTTAATCCGCTGGTATTATGTGGTTCATTTTTTTTAATAGGAACTATTTTTAAATTGAGTTGTTCAGCAATTTGTTCTCCCATAGTTTGGAGAATAGCAGGTATCTGGTCAAATTCCCCTTGCTTTTTCCAAAAATATATTTGCTTACTGTTTCTGGTGTCATACACCGAGATTCTTACTTCTCCTCTAATCCCTAAAGAGATAATATCTCCCTTCAAATAATAAAATACTGAATATTTTTGACGCAAATTATTCAGTCCGGCCTTAAAATCGCTGGATTCGGGATGATACTCAAGACGTTTTTTAAACCTGGTGACATTGATAAAAGGGTTGTTGTCTACCAGGATACCAACCAAATCACCCGCACTTTTTTCCAGCCAGTCCAGTTTGTCTACGCCGGTAAGATTGTCAAATTTTCCAATAGCAACGTTAAGTTTGAAAACTTGATAGGGGCTGTATTTTAATTTTACAATCCCCTGGTTCATAGAGATAAATTCAATGCCCAAAGAGTGTTTGGATCTGAGAAAAGTTTGAAGTTTTTCAGCCGGAGGTATATAACCTGAGCATCGCAAAGTTGCCATGGTTCCGGTTTGGATTATTGCCCGGCAATTATTCAGCCAGGGCATCAGGCTAAAATGTTTTAAGATCTCTTGTAGATGTTGGCGGTCTTTAAGTCCGTGGATTTCCAAGAGATTATCAATATCTTCTTCTGGTTTATTTTCTGTCAAACCATTATTGTTAGTGATTTGACTCAAACTATCCCCCCTCTTTTCCTCGGCGATAGAGATAGCCGGATTTATAAACAGAGTTAACCAGAACAATATAAGGATATAATTTAATTTCAGTCCAAATATTATATTTGACACAATAATTTTAACCTCAAAAATTGTTTGACCATATCTCCCTGGGAGAATAAATTCCGTTGACAACAGTCCGTAAAATTAAATATTACCAGGATTATTAAATTGTAGCAAGATTATGACCTAAAATGAGCAATTATCAAATTGTTTTAGAGAAACAATATATATAATTTTTCCTGTGAATAACAGTTGAAATATGATATATTCTAAATCTAAAATAAAATCGATATTTCTGATGAAATAAAAGTAGTAATGCTAAAAATAAGCGACAATCATAGCCCATCCAGAGATAACTAATGAAGAAAAAAATTGATACCAACCTGAAGGGAAAAAAAGTTCTGATAATCGGTGCCACCGGTTCGGTGGGGAGGCATTTGGTTAAACACTGCCTGCTGGCAGGTGCTGATACGGTCAGAGTATTTAGCCGCGATGAAACCAAACAGGTGATTCTGGAGGAGGAGATCGGGCCCAGTAACAAAATGCGCTATTTGATCGGCGATATCCGCGAATACCAGCGGGTAAAATTGGCATCAGAAGGGGTACAGTTTGTTCTCCACTGCGCTGGTCTAAAGCATGTGAAAAGTTGCGAGTATAACCCTTTTGAAGCAGTAAAAACCAATATTATTGGCACCCAGAATATAATTATGGCTGCCCAGAGAAATAATGTTAAAAAAGTGGTCTTTTGTTCAACCGACAAAG
>CAZTWC010000103.1:0-11191 GCA_964617105.1 uncultured Myxococcia bacterium | reverse complement strand
TGACCAAGGCACTGGGCGATGACAAACCATTGGTCAGGGATTTAGCCACCGATGCTCTGGACAAATTCGATGACCAATCCCTGGCAGATACCTATATTGATGCCCTGGCTTCCCCTAATCTGTTAGTTAAAACCAAAGCGTTAGAACAGATCGACCGCCTAAGAGATATCAGAGCAGTGGAGCCTTTGATTGAACTGCTGTATGATGACAACAGCGAAATCAGAAAACAGGCGGCCTTATTGCTGGGCAAATTACGCGACCAACGGGCGGTTACGGCTCTGATAGAAACGCTGGAAGATTCCGACTCCCAGGTGCGCATCAATGTTGTCATTGCCCTGGGACTTTTAGGCAACCTGCAGTCTATCCGGTTTTTAATAAAATCCCTTGATGATCCCATAGTTGCGGTGCGGATATGTGCTGTGGAAGCCCTGGGCAAGATAGATGATAAACGGGTGATTGGTCCTTTGCGAATGGCTATGCACGACATGAGTTTAAGTGTGCGGGAAAAGGCTCAGAATATCCTTAAATCCATGGGAGTGGAGATAAATAATCAAAATGAACAACAAGTAACATTACAAAATGATAAAAGAATTTTATCCGCTTTGCTGGCTATTTTCCTGGGCTCTTTTGGAATCCACAAATTTTACCTGGGCTTGAAAACAGAAGGGCTAATTCTTATTTTTTGCTCCATAATTTCCATAGGACTATGGTTGATAGGAATCATATATAATGTTAACCTGGCTATTTTTGGCCTTTTCTTTGCTCTGGCTGTGGTATTGGGATTGATCGAAGGTATCATCTACCTAATGACATCAAACCAGAATTTTGTTACAATGTACGTTCAACATAAACGCCGTTGGTTTTAATTCGAGGAAATTTGGAGCGCCGAATTGGTTCAACCAGTTAATAACTTTTTATAAAATATTTATACCGCTTTGTGAGTTATGAGGTAATCCGATGTCGGAAGAGATAAAAGCACAATTGAACAAACTGACTATTCCTCAGATGATCGAACTTTCGGAGTATATAACTCGCACCATCGTAGAAAAACGGGAAAAATTACAAATCAAGCGAAGTATCAGTAATAATATCAAAATACTTCCCGAAGGTGACGAGCCCTGGACCAACGGCCGGATAGAGAAACGGACTCCAGTGGATTTGAGAGGAGCCATATTCAAGCCTACCGGAGATGCTCCATACATAAAATACCGTTTCCAGGGACGAATAAGTATAAAAGATATCTCTTCATTTGGTATGCGATTCAGCAGTGATTTGCCATTAAAAATCAATGAGGTTATAATCGTTTCTCTCAATTTGGCTGGGCAGTCACCAAAATTTGTTCTAACTGAGATAATGAGAAACTCAACCTTTCGGGACAAAGGGGGTACCATGTACGAAGTGGGAGCCAAAGCCATTGACTTCAAACGCATGATGCAGTTACAATGGGAACGGGATATTGTGGACACCTCTTCAACCAGGATAAAACCAACCGAGGATTTTTCGGTTATGGCCTTGACGCGACTCATCAAAGTTCGCTCTTGAGGTTACCAAAGGTTAAAAGATTGACACATTCTATTAATATGTTATATTTTCAGAAATACAGATGTGAATAAAAAAAATATTATTATCTTTGCCCCCGATAATCGGCTGGCAACAGTGACTAAAAACAAATCTTTGCCGGCAAACTGGCAAATGATGTATTACCTGGTGAGCAACGACTTTAACAATATGGTTACCAGCCTGAAAGTGCAGCCTCAGGTGGTTATTTTTTGTTGGGATTACCAAAAAACCAGTGAGGCGGATTTTGGCAACAAAGTAATAATATTTACACGCTACTTCAATATTTTGCCCATAGTAGTGTTATATAATTTTGACCAACAGAGTAATTTCAACCAACTATGCAAATTTGAAGTATTTCAATATATTTATAAACCAGAAGGTCCCGATGGGGATAAAAAAATTCTGGAGGCCATAAATAAGAACATCGACTGGCTTGAAAATAAAAATCGTACCATTGGATTAAACCGGTATTTATATATCAATGACTCTTTTGAAATCGATTCCAACATGGAAGATGTAGCCAGAGCGATAGACTTGGTGATAACCCGGCAACTCTCTCCGCTGCTGTTCAATTTGCCGGGAATGGAGGTGAAAATATCTTCCGCCCTGAAAGCGGCTCTTAAAAATGCTGTTATTCATGGCAACCTGGAGGATGCGAACAAAAAAGTCAGTCTTGCGTTTTCCTTTACTTTTAAAAAAATAGCTATAAAGGTGAAGGATATGGGGTCTGGCTTCGATTACAACCAAATTATGCTCCAAATAGGAACCGGCAAGGGACCTGATGGAAAATACAACCGGGTGGCCAAAGGTGTAATACCTTACAAGAATGGCATGGCCAATTATCTTTACTGTGATGAAATCGGTTTTAATAGTTCCGGCAATGAGGTGCTTTTAACTTTTAACCTGTAACGGTAGACCATATGTATTCAAAAAATCCAATTTTATTACTGAATGTTATTGAACATATCGACAAAGTGATCAATACCTCCCAAATCACTATCAACGAGATAATCATAGAAACCGAGAGGACGGTCCTGGAGATTGGCGATAAACTCAAACGTATTAGTAATATGGCCAAAAAGCATACTAACCGGGCGCAAAAAATCTATTATTATGTGCTGGGTAGCGATGATCGCTATTTTGATCTGGATGAGCATAACGATGCCTCCATAAAATCGATTGAGGACAACACCAAATCTATGCTTGATTTGGTCAATAAAATGGAAAAAAATGCCCAACTCAATCTGGCAAACGTCAAACAAATGAACACTATCGTTGATAATATCAGGTTTGTGCGGGAAGCCACTGGAGAGATAGAAGATATCGCCGACTGGACCAATATCCTGGCTATTAATGCTTCGGTGGTTGCTGCCAAGGCAGGTGAATACGGCCGTGGTTTTTCAGTCGTGGCGGCCGAAGTTGGCAACCTGGCGGTTCACGCCGACAAGGCATCAAAAGAGATCGTGGAAATCGCCGAAAAAATAGAGGACAACTGCAAAGAGATATATATCGAGATAGATACCAACGTGGTGCAGGATTCCAAAAAAGTTCAATACTCCAAGGATGTAGCCCAGGAGGTTATCTCAACCATAACCTCCTCCATGAACGAACTTACCCTTTCCATTGCCAGCCTGGTGAGTGATAGCGAAAATATTTACCACGAAATATCTCAGGTGGTGGTATCCCTACAATTTCAGGACATTATTCGCCAAAAACTTGAAAAAGTGGTGGAAAAACTGTTTTATTGCCGCCGGGAATTCGAAATGAAATCTGTTCTTACCTCCCCCCAAAAGATCAACAAAAGTGAAGTTGGCAACATGCTGGTGAGGACTTATACGGCCATATTAGAAGTAAACTCCTATTTGGGAAATGCTATTGGCCGTATAGAAGATTCGGTGGATAAAATTATTCGCGGCATTAACTTGATCGCCAACCAATCTGACAGTCATATCGGCGATACCAAAAAGGTGATCACCAACTTTATCGGCACCCAATTCGAAACCTCTTTTGGCTCCCACCATTCGATCCCTCAAAAATCGGTACTGCTAATCAGCGCCGACTCCCTGGTGGAGATTATCAGCCAAATGGAGATCAGCGCCAAGTTAAATCTGGCTTCTATCATGAAAATTAAAGGGATCATCCAGGAGATAGCCACGGTGAGAGATTTGGCCGGCACTATTAAGAAAATTGCCAGGCAGGCCAATTTGTTGGCTCTCAATGCCAGGATAGAGGCGGCCCGGGCCGGTCAATACGGTGTTCAATTCGGAGTGGTTGCTGATCAGACCATTCAACTTTCTGAAAAATCGATTGTGGCCAGTAAACGGATCATTGAAACTACCGACCTGATCGACCAGGAGAGTCAACTGGTTTACCATCAGGTAGATTATGAACTTTTACAGGACAGAAATAAAATTGAATCCGGCAAAGAAATGATCTCCAAAATCAAACACAGCATTGTTGATTCAGTCAACAATCTGTCCAACTTGCTGGAAACCATGATCGAAGGCGCCGAAGATATTAGCACCAGTATGAGAAAGGTTTTAATAACCTTGAAGTTCAGAGACTATGTCAGCCGCCGGCTAAACAAAATGTCGGTTGATTTGAACGGCATATGTAATGAGTTAAGTGAAATAGTCGTAGAATTTACCCCCCATCTCTCTCCCGCCGGCAAAATAATGCTGGAAAGCACTGAGCGGGAGTTTCTTAATAAAGGAAGAAATACGGGCGGTCATCCAAATCAACATCAAATTTCAGCTTAGGGAGCCCTTAACTAATCTTCCACCGCTCCCACTACCTCTCCTGACCCGACCTCTTTTTTGGCAAACAACTTACCTTTAACCCCAGGAAAAAGGAGACAATTTTTTCCTATCACGGTTCCAGAGGGGATATTAGCACCTTTTCCTACCAGGGTTATACCGCTGTTGAGATGGCTGGGAAACTTTATGTTTACCTGGCTCTCTTCGCCAGTCCCTATGCTAGCGCCACTTCCTACCTTTACGTCTTTATCCATAATGGTAAAGTCGATAAAACAATTCTCCTCTATCTGACAGTCATGCATTAAAATCGAATTTTGCACAATGCTGTTTTTCTCCACCAACACGCCGGGAGAGAGTATGGAGTTTACTACTTTTCCCTTTACTACACAGCCTTTGCTGACGTAACTATTGAGAACCAGGGCATGCTTTCCCAGCCTGGAGGCTCCTCTTTCACTGAGATTTCTGTCCTCTGGATTAGTATATACCTGCCACCTGGAGAGATCAAAAGGGCTATCCGGATTTAATAATTCCTGTTGAGCATCCCAGAATGATTTGATAGTGCCCACGTCACGCCAATATCCTTTGAAAGGATAGGCATACATCTTTTTACCTCCTGACAGCATGTGGGGAAGTATATCTTGACCAAAATCGTATTTTTTCATCCCCCCAACCACATCCAGGAGTTGCTGACGTAAAACCGAATACTCAAACACATAAATACCCATGGAAGCCAAGTTGCTGCCCGGTTGGTCAGGTTTTTCCTGAAACTCCACCACTCGCTGATCATCATCTACCATGACCAATCCAAAACGGCTGGCCTCTTCCCAGGGGACAACCAGAGTGGCTATAGTAACATCGGCCCCCTTTTGACAATGGAAATTAATCATCTCCTGGTAATCCATTTTGTAGATATGATCACCAGAGAGAATCAATACCTGTTCTGGCTGGAAACGATCCATATAGCCCAAATTTAAATAACAGGCATCGGCTGTCCCTTTGTACCAATCCGATTTGTTTTTACCAGTTTGAGGCGGTAATATCCTGATACTGCGATCTAATCCGATAAAATCCCAGGATGAGCCGCTACCGATATGTTCCATCAGCGACAGAGGGCGATATTGAGTCAAAACGCCCACATTGCCCAGTCCGGCGTGTAAAATATTGCTCAGAGTAAAATCGATAATCCGGTATATCCCGCCAAAGGGAACCGCTGGTTTAGCCCGGGTTTCGGAGAGGATATTGAGACGAGTGCCGGCTCCGCCGGCTAGCAGCATGGCCAAAATCTTTTTGGTATTCATGATTCACTTCCCCATATTGTTCCCCATTCCAAACACTGATTGGTCTGACCACTCAAATCAACCTCCGGATAAACCAACACGCCCCGTTGGATGGATACCCCTTCCGGCATATTAACCCCCTTGCCTATTACCACCAGGTCGCCGGTTATATCTGCTGCTTTATGAACTCTGGGTACTCCCTCTTGACCTAGGCGACCCCTGGCTCCGATATGGCAATCTTTATCACAAATGACCCGCTGCAGAGAAGCCCCCTTACAAATCCTGGTATTGTGCATTATTACCGAGTCTTTCACCCTGGCCCCCTTTTCTACCACTACTCCCGGAGAGAGGACAGAGTTTTCCACCTGGCCATCTATTTGGCACCCCGGGGAGATAACCGAATTTGACACCCTGGAAGAGGAGGAAAAATAACTGGGAGCAGGATCGCCGCCTGGACAGTCTATAGTGCTGGTTCTGACTCCCCAATCATTAATATTCAAAACCGGATCTTCACCCAAAAGATCCTGGTGAGCCTGAAAATAATCGCTAAATGAGCGGGAATAGTTCCAATAGCCCTGGTACACATAGGCAAAAACCTTGCCCTCTGAAACCATGGCAGGAACAATTTCGTCGTAAAGTTGATAAGTTTTTCCCAGGCGGGCATTTTTAATCAGATGCCAGATAAGCGCCTCTCGCTCAAAAATATAGATAGTAAGAGAAGCCAGGTTGCCGGCTGGTTTATCAGGTTTCTCCTGGTACTCGACCACTTTTGAATCTTTATCGATAAGAGTTATGCCGAATTTATGGGCGCTTTCCGCGGCCACCTCCTTTACCACAATGGTGAGATGCGCCTCTTTTTCCCGATGAAATTGCAGGATGGGGGTCAAATCGATATTGTGAATGTGATCACCAGAAAGGATCATCACCTGTTCTGGCCGGTAATCCTTTATATAGTTGATATTTTTGTACACTGCATCAGCGGTACCCCTATACCAGTCACTGCCGCCAGCAGCCATATAGGGAGGTCGGATATTAATCCCCCGGCGACGGCCATTCAGGTTCCAGGCTTCGCCGACTCCGATGTGATCCATCAAAGATGCGGGCCGGTACTGGGAGAGCACTGCCACCCGATTAATCCCGGCTTTCATAATACTGGTCAAAGGGAAATCAATGAACCGGTTGTTGCCGCCAAAGGGCAAAGCCGCCTTGGGACGATGAACAGTCAGGGCAGCTAATTCTTTCACCCGACCACCTGCTAGTATCATTGCTAATAATTTATCCATAATTATTATTTTATGAATAATATTAGATGTTAGTCAAGGAATATATTATTAATGATGTCTTTTATCCGCTTAACAGCCGGTTTGGAGCAGTCACTGCCGCTCCGATATTGAATAGCTCCGGCGCACTATGATGGCGATTATTTGTCTAGTGGAACAAAAAAATTCTATATGGTATAAAAAGGGTGCTAATATCATTATTATCTAACATCTAACTTTATAGGAAAAACTCTTGGATAACACTTTTGGGCAAAGCGGAATTAACCGCGCCCAGGTTAGAAAAACCCTGGTAGAAAAGGTAAAAGCGGCTGGAATAGTGGGGGCTGGCGGAGCCGGATTTCCCACTCATGTCAAGATAAACAGCCTGGTTGACCTGGTGATTGCTAACGGCACCGAATGCGAACCCTTGCTTAGCAGTGATCGACTCTTGATGGAACAACGGGCCAAAGATGTGGTGATTGGCCTGGCAGCGGTAATGGTGGCATCTGGAGCTCAAAAAGGAATTATCGCTATCAAAGATTACTATCAGAGAGCGGGGGAGGCCTTAAACCAGGCAATTTGTGGACATCCGCAACTGTCAATCCTAAAAGTTGGCAACTACTATCCGGCCGGCGATGAACAGATATTAGTGTATGAGGCCTGCCAAAAAATCGTTCCCGAGGGCGGTATTCCCCTGGATGTTGGCGTATTGGTTCAAAATGTCACCACCCTCTCTCAAGTGGCTGATGCTCTTAAAGATAAACCGGTAACTCATAAATTGGTAACTGTTCACGGTGAAGTGGAGAAACCGGCTATCATAAACACTCCTTTAGGCACCCCTTTCAGCCACCTGATTTCTCTGTGCGGCGGCAGTAAAAAGGAAAACTGGACTGCTCTGAACGGCGGGCCGGTGATGGGGCAGATAGCCGGCCAGGACGGCAGAGAAGACTATGTAAGTAAAACCACCAGCGGGGTAATTGTCCTACCCGAAGAGCACCATGCCGTTAAAATAAAGCGATTGAGTCCGGTGGATCAACTGAAACGGGCCCGGTCCAGTTGTGATGGCTGCCGACTGTGTACCGATCTTTGTCCCCGTTTTTTGCTAGGGCACCGGATAGAACCTCACACAGTTATGAGGGCCATGGCATACGAAAGAGATGACCATGATCAGGCGATTCTGGCATCTTTTTTATGCTGCTTTTGCGGTGTATGTGAATTCTACGCCTGCCCCTGCGGCTTGTCTCCCAGAGCCTTGTTTCAACACCTGCGCCAAAGTTTGTCTGACCATAAAATAAATAATCCCCTTCGCCAGGCTCCCCGGGATGTCCATCCAGTTAAAGAACCTCGCAAAGTAGATGCTGCCAATATGACCCGGCGGGTGGGAGTGAAAAAATATGACCAAAAATTGGCAACAATAGAACACCCCATGGTGGCACCGCAATTAGGAATAAAACTAAAACAGCACCTGGGCGCCCCGGCTCTCCCGCTGGTCAAACCGGGCCAGAGAGTGCAGGCTGGTCAACTAATCGCCCAAATAGCCAAAGGGCAGTTGGGCGCCAATATCCATGCTCCATTGGACGGATCCGTGGAAAGAGTGGAGCAGGCCGTAATTTTCATTAAACCTGGCCCTTAGGGCCCGCTCAAAAATTCCTCTACAATCCTAACTGATCCGCTATCTTTTGCATCGCCTCCAGACAAATCTGCAAAAATTGTTCTTTATCTAGATCTACGTTCTGGCAAAAAAGTATTTGCTCCCGATTGGCCCCGGCGGCAAAACGTTTCTCTTTAAAACGCTTCAGCAAAAACTTCATGTCAACCTGGGTCAAATTTTTACTGGGATGCATCAGGGCGGAGGCGATAATTAGGCCGGTAGCAGGATCCACGGCTACCAAACAGGTATCCATATGGCTTTTGGCTGGCACATGCTGGGGATGAGCCTTAATAGCATAAAGGATTTCCGGATCAACTCCCAAAGGCTCCAGGATCTCAGTGGTTACAAATCCATGACGGGCAAAATCATCCACAGTTTCTTCGTAGTCCAGATCATGCAACAAACCGGCCAGACCCCACTTCTCTCCTTCTTCACCAAAATGTTTGGCCAGTTCATTCATGCAGGCTTCTACCGCCAAAGAGTGTTTTACCAAATTTTTGTTAGTTAATCTGCTTTTTACTAATTTTAATGCTTCTTCTCTGTCCATTTTTTCCTCATTCGCTAAATTTTAACAATAAAATTTGCCTATTTTTCATATAACGATTAAAATATTTTAAAATTTATACTACAAATCCACCATCGGTTTCAACCCTGAATATTATTTATATATTACTTTGGGAGGATCTAATGACTGAAAATAACTGCCAGATGCCCGATAGCAATCCCACCACTCAAGAGATATTCGATATTCTAAAAGCCATAAAAAATATCGCCATAATCGGTATCTCCACTAAACCGGTGAGAGATAGTTACAAAGTTGCCCAATATTTACTACAGAATGGTTATAAAATCATTCCAATAAATCCTATCTACCAGGAGGTTCTGGGAGAAAAATGTTACCAAAATCTGGAGCAAGTCCCAGAAGCCCCTGATGTGGTGGTAATTTTTCGCAAACCGGAATTTATTCCGCCCATTGTTGATGAAGCTGTAGCCAAAGGCGCCAAAGTTGTCTGGATGCAACTGGGACTGGCCCATAATGAAGCGGCAGCAAAAGCCAGGGATGCGGGGCTCAAAGTGATAATGAACAAATGTATAAAAAAAGAGCATGAAAAAATGTAACCCAGCAGGGAGTTATTCTGATGAAATTTAAATGCGAAAAATGTAATCACCAATTTGAAGTGCAAGGAAAAAATATAGCGGATGAAGGGGTGGTGATCTCCTGTCCACAGTGCGAATACTCCTTTTACTCTTACGGCGAGGACGATGGGCAAGACGACTTGGGTGACTCTGAATCAGGTGCTTTTTTTATGGCGCCGGAGGAAACTCCGCAAGATCAAGATAAGGATTTAGATTTCGACCTGGAGTTGGATCTATTGGACCAAAAAGGTAAAGAAAAGCCCCCTACTTCCACTCCCCTTACCAACCAAGAGGACGATGATGTCACAAAAATCGCCTCTACGGAAAAAATCAGCACCAATGCCACTTCTCTTGAGGAGGCTATTTTCGATGAATCTTTCAAACTAGAGTTGGAAGAAGATGATGATATTGGAGCCGGACACCTGGATCATCAGCCATCTCCACAGCATGATCGGAATGAAACCGTTACCAGGGTGCTGACCCAGGAGAACTACTATGTGTTAACAAACCTCAACCAAAAAACAGGGCCAATCAATTCCTTACAAATTGCCCGTTTGCTTTCAGAAGGAGAATTTGACGGCAAAGAATCAATTTCAGAGGATGGTGAAAATTGGGAACCCATAGATTCAATCCCCCAATTTAACGAAATAATTAAAGAATTACGCCCAAAAGAGGATAAAAATGATCAGGATCTCTTAACCAAAGTGGTGCCAGTCATAAATCAGGACCCGGCGGAAATGGTTCAGAAACCGGATGATGAAAAAACCAGGATGGTGGAGACAGAGGATTCAGAGCAAAAAATAAGGTTATCCAAACAGGCGGTGGAAAAACTGGGAACAGCCCAATCAATATCGGTAAAATTATCTGCCCTGGGAACCAAAAAAACAATAATGGCTGCCGCTCTACTGATTGTGTTGATAACAGGAGTAGTAGTGTTATCCCTGTTTGTTAGCGGAGGTAACGTCAACCTGAAATCTCTATCGCAGTCCCAATTAGAGAAAAAACCGGGATATAATTTTTTTAAAATGGATACCTATTTTGGCTATATGAAAGCCGCCCAGGTATTTAAAAAACATTTCCAGAAAGACAGCGAAGACGTGGCTGCCCAAATACTCTTAATCCAGACCAATAACTACCTGAGCAAAATCTATGGTATGAGCAGTATATTGTTGAGCAAAAACCAAACCTTGATTGAAAATATCCCCCAGGAAGCCAAAAGACATCCAGAGTTTTTGGTTGCCAAAGCAGGAATTCTAATCGCAAAAAACAAATATCCACAGGCCCAGGGTCTGCTCACTAAACTATTAACTACCCACCCTGAACATTATGAATCAGTTTATCTGTTGGCCTACGTTTTAAATATCCAGAAAAATGAAAAAGCCATGACCAGGTATCTGAATAAATTAATTGACCAGGGTAAATTACTAAATAAAGCCTACCACCTGATGGGTCTTTTTAAACTCGGAAACAAAGATTTTAAAAACGCCCAATTATATTTTCAAAAGAGTTTGCAACACAACCCTATTCACCTGCAATCTGCACTGGAGTTGG
>CAZTWC010000102.1:10683-11693 GCA_964617105.1 uncultured Myxococcia bacterium | reverse complement strand
AAAGGTCAATTTGTTGGCTGGACACGGCATTGAAGGTGATGCCCATGCTGGTGATTGGCACCGGCAAATAAGTTTGCTGGCCCAGGAGCGGATCCTTCAGATGATTAGCCAGGGAGTGCAACTGAAACCAGGAGATTTTGGGGAAAATATAATCTGCCAAGGATTTGACCTGGATAAAGTGCCGATAGGAGCGCGAATCAGCATTGGCCCTTCGGTGGTGTTGCAGGTTAGTCAGCATGGCAAAGAGTGTCATACCCCATGTGCTATTTACCAGCAAATCGGTGACTGTATAATGCCAAAACACGGTACTTTTGCCCGAGTCAGGAGAGGTGGCACGGCTAAAGCGGGTATGGAGATGACCCTGGACCCAGCCCTGAATACCTTGCGTTATGCAATTCTGATTCTCAGTGATCGCAGTGCCAAAGGCCAGCGGGAAGATATCTCCGGTCAGGTGATAGATGGTTTGTTGGATAAGCATTTAAATGGCCAGGTGGTTGAAAAACTGATACTTCCTGACCAGCGTAAGCAGATAGAAGAGCAACTGATTCGCCTCTGTGACCAGGAGATCTGTGATTTGATAATCACCTCGGGTGGTACTGGGCTCTCGCCCAGGGATGTTACTCCAGAGGCCACGTTAGCGGTGATTGATCGTGAAATTCCAGGGATGGCCGAGGCCATGCGACAGGCCGGCAGTGTTTATACTAGCCATGCCATGCTATCCCGTGCAGTTTGCGGCCAACGTGGTCCTACTCTCATTATCAATTTATCGGGAAGCCCCCGGGCGGTAGAGCAGCAACTGGAAGCTATACTTCCCGCCCTGCCCCACGCTGTACAGGTGGCTAGCGGCATCCCTCAGGATTGTGGAAAATAGGAAACCAAATGAAAAGATATCTTGCCCCCATAGGAATATTTTTAAGTCTATTTTTTCTACTGTTTACTATTACCTGTGATGCTCCTAAGTATGTTCGTTATGAACAGCATCAGAGTTTTGGTGAAGAAGTATTTGATAT
>CAZTWC010000102.1:2180-10673 GCA_964617105.1 uncultured Myxococcia bacterium | reverse complement strand
CCATACCGATATTCAAATCGGATTTACTGAAAGTGAAAAACAGCACAATCTTAAGGTAGCCTCAAAACACAAAGCCAGCCTGATCAGCGCTTTAAACACCGCTTTTCCAGAAGCCAGCCTGGACGATATTGATCAGGCTTTACAGAATCTGGAACAATTTTATGATGATGGAACCTTAGAAAGGCTAATTGATACCGGGGCCAGGCTGTTCTCCGATATGTTGGCCGATCCAGCCATGATTAATATTTTAGCCAAAATTGTCAGCACTGCCCAGGATACTGATCCTGATTCGTTGTTTAATTTTCTGGCATTAACCCTGGAAGGCGATGAAAAAGTTTTATTTGGCATGACCAGATGGCTGGAAAAACATGAACAGGATTTGTTGATTTTTTTCTCTGACCTGGGGATCTATTTAGAGGGGGCTAAAGATTACTCCTATGATCAACCCAATCATACTTTGTCTCAATTAAAGAACCGGTTGATGTTGACCCAGCCGGTTTTTAAGCCGTCAGGTTTTCCTCAGGTTTTTACCGGGACAAAAAATCATGATGGTAATTTGAAGGTTAATAAACCGATTGATCAAAATCAATATCCCCGGTTTCTGCATACCCAAAATGGAAAATTAGTGTTTAAAAACGGTATGATCCTGGGAGCAGAAGGAGATAGCCTGGCTATTCCTGTTTTTCATCATTCCAGCTCTATTCCCCAAATTAAGCGGGATTCTTATGGCCGGGCTCTTTACAGTCAATTACAAGATTCCTATTTTTACGATTATGTAGAAATACAAAAGTCTCCTATAAATAGCCTTTTGGATGCTATACAAACTCTGGTGAAAAACAGATCCCATCACCGGCTCTTTAGGGTTGGAGCGTACTTGCTTTCCAGCCTGGAGGGAAAAGAACTTGTTTTTCAGATACGGGATATTATTTACGAAATATTAGATTACCCCAGGATGGTTCAACTGGCTGACGAGATTGAAAAAAGTTTGAAAATCAATTCTACTGAACTTTCATCTTTAATCTTTTTAATTCAAGAAATAGCCAAGTTGAATGAGGCCTTAAAGGGCAGCGAAAATGTTACTGATCCGAATGTAGATGTTTTTGAAGATTTTTATCCCTATTTGTTAATGTTGATCCAGAGGGGGTTTATTGGTGATTTAATTTATTATGCATCAAAAAATGACCAATCTAATGTGAACTTTGATGATTTAATCTATTTGGATGAGGGGTTGCATAAAATGTTGGGATATGCAGACTCCCTGGATGTGAACTATTTTGATCAGCATAACGGAAGGCACCAGATCGGTTTTAAAACCCCAATTACCTATGTGAATAATAGATTGCCGGTTGGACAAATAAGCAACTACCAACGAATAGTTCATTTGATATCTTCTTGCAATGGGGTGGAATTTGACCCTGGAAAAATGTTTGGTAGTATGAATTTTACCTTTGCTCTTCAAGACCTCAGTTCTCAATATATGGATGCCTTGGCCGAGAATATTGTGGGGATTGATTATGCTTCTAGAAAGGCCACCGGACTGCCTGAAAACCCCAATGCCAAAGATTTGACCAAGTTTACCTGCACAAATAATCCCAAATATTTTGGGGTTATCGATCTGAACGCCAGGGATCTGGAAGGAAAGTATCTATATGCTCATAATGGCACCTCTTTAATTGCTGGTTTTGTTTCAAAAGCGACCCTGGCTCTCCGGCCCCTCACCAAAATATTAGGAAAAAAGCGATGCAATCCGGCTGATATAACCAATTCTGACATTGAAAATCCCATCCGCTTAACCAAAATATTAGTTGAGATGATTACTTTGCTTCATAAACACGGACCCGGGCCGGCACCGATGCAGGGCCCATCCTTTTTACCTTACGACCACAAGACCATTATTGGAACCCCGGCAGAGACAGAATTAAAGACCAAGGGTTACTTTAGAGACGGACGATATGGGCTGCCTTTTAGCGGGGCAGGATTGAACCAATTGGATCCATATCTGTATAAAGGATTTGAAAAAACCAATCTTGGCCTGGCTATGTATCAATTTTTAATCGATTACCGGAAAGTAACCGAGGGACGAAATTCAGAGTTAGAAAATTTTCTCAAATGGTTATTTAAAGAAGAGGAATTCAGCCAACTGACCAGTACCTGCTCCGCCCCGGCCAATTGGGCCAAACAAAAGGCCAGAAGTCCTATTTTCAGGCTGATGACTACTTTTAAAAAAGTTAAAAGACTCTTAAAGAGAGATACAAATATATGGAATGACTATCAAAATTCATCTATTTTAGATACTTTTTTGAAAATAACCCAAAAGGAAGAACTCCTCCATCAGGGACTATTCAGAAGCCTACCCTCTTTGCTAAAATCTATGGTGGCGGACAATCAACTCCTGCTCCCGGTATACCGAATTAAACTATTGAAAACCATGAGAGATGAAAATACAAGCAGGCTGCAGAATTTTTTAAACTCACCGGTAATAACCAGTGGAACCTTGCTTACCATGGCTAAAACCTATTCCAATACTCCGGATATTCATCAAAACTTAGACCAATTTATTCTTCGAATTTTGTCGCCTAACAATCGTGGACGCGCTTTAAGGCTTCTTTCCAGCCTGGTTCAATTGACTTTATCTGGCCAGGAGGTTAATTGTCTTTCGCGATTTATGGGGACCATTTTAAAAAGAAAGGAGGGCTTAGGTTCCCTGGTTATCCAACTGGTGATCAATGGCAATAAAGTAAACCAGAATGATAAAAAGGGTACTCTGTTAAAACTGAATAAGCGCATATTCAAGGAAACCAAAATCGGAGAAAGTCCCATTAAAGCATTTTCAGGTTTTGTAAACGATATTTCCCGCCGGCCAGGCTCCTCATTTAAAGATCCTTTATTTGCCGATGAATATAAAAAAGCCCTGACCAGTGTGCGAAATTTTCTTTTGGATCGTCAAGTTGGCTTGAAGCGGTTATTAACCATAGTGCAAAACAGAAGACCTAAGTAATATGTTAAAAAATATAGTTTTTATTCTAGTAGTATTGTTCTCTAGCCCCCTCTGGGCTGGAGGTTATTTTTTACCGGTCAGGGGAGCAGGTTCAATTGCCAAAGGAGGAACCGGAATCGCAGATCCGGTAACCTTGGAGTCTATGGTAATAAATCCAGGCACCCTTAGTTTTGAGAAAGGTTTTAATTGGCACCTGGATGTGGGAATTATTTATAAAAGGATTGGTTTTAAAAGGCAAAATGCTTTTTCCCAAAGAGATAGCAATCAGGATCTGGCTTCAGAAAATCTTTTAGATAAATCATATCCCCGGGTTACAAATTCCAACTTGCCTTTAATGGCTCCGGCTCTCTATTTAAATTATAATGTAAAAGACGACCTCTCTCTGGGGTTTGCGTTTTTTACACCCTATGGCACCATGCGTAAATATAATCCCAAAGGACCGGGGCGCTACGTTTTAGTTAGAGATGAGAGTTATTTGCTCAACACCTTTTTTCAGGCAGCCTATAGAATAAGTCCCAAATTCAGATTTGGGGCCGCCTTTGGCTTTTCTCATTTTGTCGTGGATATTGACCAGGCCGTTTCCGGAGAGTTGGGAGTCAGGCCCATCCAGATTGCTGAAAATCGTGATTATGATCACTATGCCCAGATTAGAGCGTCACAGTTTTTTATCCCCAGGTGGCAGTTGGGTTTGTGGATAAAAGAGATGGCAGGGTTTAATTTTGCCCTATCCTTTGAAGCGCCTTTTGCTTTGGATGCTCCCGGAGAAGTTCAATTTCAAAAAAGTGCGCATTACTTTTTTAATTCCACCAGGTTTCCTGGACAAGAGGGAGAGCCGCCTGGAAAATGCCGGTTTCAGACCCAGTTTCCATGGACCATAAATTTGGGGATATCTAAAGCATTAAGCACCAATATCTCGGTAGAGATGGTGTATGTATTTGAAGCCTGGTCAATGCACCGGGAAATTTTATTAAAAGATGAGGAGATTATTATTAAGAATCCCATTGGGTTGGAAAAATACGTTATGGGAGATCAAAAGATTCAAAAAAACGGTCAGAATACTCATTCCATAAGAGTTGGAGCTAAGCAGGTAATAAATCAACAATTTGATTTGTATTACGGAGTTGGGTTTGAAACCTCAGCCTTGCCTGATGAAACAATCTCTATCCAACTGGCAGATGGAAATAAATATTGGGGCTCAATGGGGACCGGAATTCGCTTAAACCAGACCAGCCTGATTTTTGGACTTCAATTTATCTATTACCCCGAAAAAATAGTAAATAATGGTATTTTCAAATCAATAAACCCCACCTATAAAGAGGAAAATCCCCGGGGCAGACCAATCCAAAACGATGGAATCTATAACATATATGCTATTATCTTTTCCATGGGCGTAAAGGATTTGTTCTGAAACCACCCCATTCCGAATCTTTTAAGGCGCCAATTGTTTTTTAACTTTTTGGTACCATTCATTGGAGGGCGGGACTATCTCTATTACAGTTTTCCATTTTTTTTGGGCGGCTTTTGGATCGAGGTTGCGCAGGATATAGCCGTCCAAATACAGTCGTTGGGCCTCTTTTTCCAGTTTTTGCAGCCGTTCTTTGCTTTTTTTTAAGCGGGGATTGTATCCCAAAGATTTTTGCCAGGCCAGGTAAGCGGGACTTAATTTGTTATTTTTAAACGCTGCTATACCGCGTAGAAAATACATCTCCCCGAGTTTCCGGTCTATTTTGCCGGTAAAAGTACTCTTTTGGCCGGGTAAAATTTGACGGTCATATTTGCGAGCCTGTTCCAGGTTATCGATGGCGTCATTATAATTGTTTTTAGTTACGTTCATCAGGCCCCGGTTGTATTGTCTATCAAAAATCTCCAGTTTTTCGATAAGACTGTTTATTTTGCGCCGGCTTGAATAGTTTTTGGTAGTTTGATAGATTTTATTTATAACCCGCAGGGTTTTTCTTAAATTACCGCCAGCATAATACCCCAATGCTTTTTTAACTCTGGCATCATTACTCTTGCGCAAGGTTTTGCCCTTGCCATTCAGTTTTTTATCCCAACCTTTAGACAACTCTATTTTGGCCATATCCATATATTTTGTGGTCTCATTATCAATTTCATCCTGGGGTATTTGCTCAAACTCCTCTAGTGCGGTGCCATAATCACCCTGGTCAAAAGCGGTAACTCCACGAAAAAATGGGTCAGTATTTTCAATCTTTTTTATCAGATCGCGGCATTTTTGGTAGTAACTGCTGGGTGCTACCACCTGGCTGAGGAATAATTTGGCTTTTCGGTTATCGCCATTTTGGAAGTGTTTCAACCCTTCTAAATAGGCATTGTGGTTTTTTATCTCCAGTCCAATTGTTTTAACGTATCTTTCCAATAAAGGGCTGTGGGTAATTATTTGGGTCGCTGCTTCAAACCGTTTCAGGCTTTCATCCAGATTGTTATTTTTATACAGTTCCACACCCTGTAAAAAAAGATCATTGCCATGCTGCAGCAGCCTGGTTTTGTGAGCAGTGTATATCTCCTCTTTTGATGGTCCGCTGATAGCCAGAAGCATGGTTAGCAAACAGAATATTCCCACTATCAGAGTGATTGTTTTCAACCGTTTTTCCGACTTTGGACTGCGAATAGTTGGTGCCGGGCTTTTTTCTTCCCCTTCTTTCTCTGTTTGACCGGCAACCTCAAAGATGCGAACTGGAACAATGGAAGTATCGTTCTTTTTTTTCTCAATTGCAGGATAGAGTTTGGAGGTGTCCATGATTACTGTCTTGCTAACGTCAGTATTTTTTTCTCGGGTTGAGGTTGAGGTTGAGGCTGAGGCTTTTCCAAACTTAACCGGCAGCGGTTCCAAATATTTTATTTTAAGTGAACCGATCTCGATTAGATCGCCATGCTTCAGGGAAACTGTATCCACTTTTATCCTGTTTAATTTTGTGCCGTTGCCGCTACCTTTATCTTCCAGTTTGCAACCTGCTGGTTCCCGTTTAATTTGAAAGTGTTGGCGTGACACCTGGGCATCGGCCAACACCACATCACACTCCAGGGCTCGTCCAAACAGGGTGGTTCCCATGGACAGAGAAAATTTCTTTCCCTTTTGGCTCCCATTAATAATTTCCACAGAAGGAGGCCTGGGGGTACTGTGATCCATTACCTGGGTTTTGTCGGTCTGGCTGTCTTCTCCATCGTGGCCATTGTCATTACATTGGTCACCACTCATAGGTAATCTCCGTCTATTATTCGTCCATTGATCCTTGGATTATTTTTTTGCCTTCAACAAGATCGTCTTCCAAATCCATCTTGATTTTTTTCCCTGCTTCTTTTGGACGTTTAGATTTTTCTTTAGTTTTTTCTTTATTTTGTTCAGTTTGTAATGTCTCAGGTGTTGCCTTTATTATATCCACAGTTTTGATTTTATCAACTTTTGAGTCTGGCAGCAGATTCCCAGGCTTTTTCAGCAACTCATCCAAAGTGATAACCGGTAAATCTTCTATCTCTATCTCTTTTTCTATATCTTTTTCCTCTTTATCAGAAAAGAGTTCCTGTTCAGGCAATCTCTTCAAGACTATTGATGGAGGGTTGTACTTGGCATTTATTGTTGATGAAAGGATGGGGAGGTAATCGATATCAAGGAGATCTGGAAGATGCGTTTCAATAGCAGCAGCAATATGAGAAAAAGATTCTTCAGGCTTTTTGTTTTTTTGGCCGAAATAATAATTTTTATTTGCCTGGATGAATATTTCGGTTTTGTCGAGCCGATAGATAATGCTTTTAATTTTTCCTCGGTTAAGGTTTTCAGACAAATAGAAAAGCATTAGCAATTTTACGTCTAGTTTACTCGCCAACTGCCGCAACTTATTCAGAATAAATAAGCGATCATTTTTATCTCCCAGGTTGGCAATCTCTTGAAATGATTGGTAACGAGAACCTTTTTGCAGATCAACCGAAATCGTATTAGGGTTGAGGTTATCTTTTAACTCCTGTGCTCTTCCCCATTTTTTAAACCCGGTTTTATAAGCAGAGATAAAATGAATTCCCAGGGGAACACTTTCGAGTTTTTGGGGACACAAGCCGACAAATTTGGTGTTCAGATAAATTTGTACATTGGTTTGATTACACTTGATTTGCCAGGATATCCGTTTTTTACCCAGCCGCGAAAGTCTGGCCTGCTGGAACAGATCGGCGAAATTATTATCAATCTTTGGGCCAGGAAAGGTTTCCATACTGGGATCCAGGTTGAGGGAGTTTGCCAAAAAATAGCCGGATTGATTCACGTTTCCCAGGAGATATTCGGCCCTGGCTAAATGGAGAACTGTATCTCGGTAGATATCCAGGCTGGTGAGAAAATAGAAAGAGTTGCGAAAGTAAAATTTGGCCTTGTATAATTTATTTTTTGCCGGTTGAAAGTTGTTTTTATTGAGTAATGAGATTCCCTCCTGCAAACTTTTTTTCCCGTTTTTTATTCGCAGATGGCAACTTTTAGGCAGAGAGCCAGAGAAGTATTCCTGCCAATTGAAGATATAAAACCGGGTTTTATCCACCCCTTTTTCCAGGTAACGACTAAGAGTTAAATCCATAAGGGCAGCGGTTTTATGGCTGTAGTTTGATTTTTTTAAATCCTGGCTGATCACCATGGCGGCGATCCCTTGTGGGGTCCTATCTTCTGCCCAGCATGCTACCGCTTTATGCAGAAAAATAACAAGGAGCAGGATGATGTAAATATTAACATTAACACGCATGTTTATTTTAAAATATTGCGGTTTACCGGAAAAATATATACTTTTCTCCAGCGTTTGTTTTTATCTCCTTTTCTGCCCTGGGCAGTGAAGGCCAGAATAACGTTTTTCTGTGGATCTTGCACTAGATCTAAATCCGCATTCAAGAGAGTATCGGTAGAGATCAAACTATTTTTCCCCGACTTGATATCCACAACTTTAATAGGATTGTTGAACTCTTTGCTTTTGGCAATATAAAATATTTTTTTTCCATTTGGTCCCCAACTGGGGCCTCTGCGTTCACTATTCACCACTCCTCTGGCAACAGGATAACTCTTGCCAGAGGCCAGGTTATAGATAACTATCTCTTGAGTATTGGTTTTCGATTTGCGGCTAAAAAAGGCGATCCGTTTTCCATCTGGTGACCAGGAGGGATTGGTGTAGGTGGAGTTTGAAAAAGTAAGACGTTTTACATTTTTGGGTTTTAATAGATCGGGGAGTAGATAGATATTGTCTCCCTGGTTGGAGTGGACCATAAAAGCCACTTGCTTACTGTCAGGTGAAAAAACCGGAAACAATTCCGATTTATTATCAGAAAATGTGAGCCGCCTAACACCTTTCTCTAAATTAAAAGTATTGAGCAGGTAGAGATCGCCGTTGCCGCTTCTGCCGGATACAAAGACGATTTTTTTACCATCCGGAGACCAGAAAGGCTGTCCATCGGCGTGTTTGTCTTTAGTAATAGCCCCTACTTTGGAGATAAACAGGTTGTAGTTGTCCCCC
>CAZTWC010000102.1:0-2170 GCA_964617105.1 uncultured Myxococcia bacterium | reverse complement strand
CATTGCTGGAGAAGATGTAACGGTCCAACAATGGTGGAGACCAGGATAGTTCATACCTGACTTTTCCCTGATTCTTATCAAACTCTTTTAGCAGTTGATCGGCAGAGTATTCATCCAGTTCCACCTTAATTTCTTTAATTTCCGGGAAGAAATTGATCATATAGAGTTCTATCAGCCGTGTTTTTAGGTAATTCACCTCGTAGGCCAATTTTTTTCCATCCCTGGACCAGAGGGGATAGTAGCAATTCCCCGCCTTTTTACCAGAAATCAGGATAGGATGGGCTCCCCTGGCAAAGGCAACTGTGGAGAATATTAAGATAAAAAGAGCAATGAGTATCCATCCGAAAATTCGTTTGGTTATCATGGTAGATTACTCCTACGGTTGAAAGAGCGGAGGAAATTTAACTTTAACTTCTGGTTTATCTGGTCCGGAACTGTAATAGAGCGCACTGCCGGCAATAATAGTGGCGCTACTCACCGCGGTATAGAACCACCAGGTGTTATACCAATTGGGAAAACTTTTCACCTCTTGGCTTTTTAATGAATTGGTATCCGACCCTAGAAAAGTCGATATAGTTTTGCCGGATAAAGTTGTATCTTTTTGGGCCAGCAGGTTTTTAGGACCTGCAGATAAAGAATCTAACTTTACCACCGCGGTTTTTTCCCTGGTTAAAGAGAGCTTTTGGCCTTGGATCAGATATTCGCCTACCGGTAAAAAAATAATGGCTGGAAGGGAGACACCAGTTTCCGCCAGGTAGTGTTGTTTTTTTTTAAAATATTGTTTTTTCTCTGGCATAATAAAAGGGGAGAGAAGTTTTAATTCGATTTTAATTTGACCAGGTATTGGTTTATCCGGCTCTATTTTAACCTGGCTATAATGGAGTTTTATCCTTTTTAGGAACGAGGATGCAGCCATTTGTTGTCGGCGGGATGCCGCCAAATATTTGGCTAATTCACACTTTTTCATCGCCATCTTCAGGTTAAAGAGTTTGTAATAGGTACGGGCTAGCCCCATGATGGTGCGGAAATCTTTACCTCCTTTGGGGCAGGAGGCGGCTATTTTAAATTCCTGTAGAGCATCCTTATACCATTTGTCATTATAATAGAGATATCCCTGGTCGCGATGATAAAGATAATCAACCAGCTCATTAGCCATAGCCGGATAATAATTTCTGGTCAGGGCCAGGAAAAATAGGAATAGAAATAATAAGTTTGCCGTGCAGTTTCGGACACTATTGTTTTTCAAACTAAACCTTTCTAAAGATATCGATGGCAGGCTATTTGTAGTGCATCGCAACCATCTCGGCCGCTATTTTTTAAATAAGGTTGCCATTTTTGACATAATTCCATCAACTTTTTGTTGCGCATGGCATATTTGCACCGGAACCTATAAAGACATCCGGGGGTAGCGGATAAGTCTTCTTGGGTAATTTGGCCTTTAACACTCATTGCCAAAATTCCTCGTTTACTGGGACGCTCAGGTAAATTCATGTAAATAGAAGCATTCAACAATTCTTCCGTATATGGATGATGTCTCCGATTAGGCACCTGGTTATCAAATATTTCCACCACTCTTCCCAAATACATGGAGATTATCCTTTGGCAGGCGTAACGAACCAGGTTTAAATCGTGGGAGATTATCAAATAGGCAGTATCTTTACCTTTCAAATTCAACATCAGGTCAATAATGCGTCTTTTAATATGAGCGTCCAGGCCGCTCACCGGTTCATCAGCAATAATCAACTTAGGCTGCATCATTAATATCCTGGCCAGTCCCGCTCGCCGCTTTTCGCCACCGCTAAGTTGACCAGGATAGGCTCTCTCTTTACCCTGCAGTCCCACTTTTTCCAACATTTGGGTCAATAGTTGTTTCGACTCTTTTCTGTTAGCGGCTAACTTATGGATTTTAATGGTTTCTTTTAAGATTTGTTCAACTGTCATGTGTGGGTTCAGACAGGATTCGGGATTTTGGTAGAGCAATTGAAAATCCCGCCGTTTATTTTTCAAGTGGGAGGGGGAGTAGTGCCCGATATTTTCTCCGTTTATCACCACTGATCCCTTGTCAATTTCAGATAGCCGCAAAATAGACTTACCCAGGGTTGTTTTTCCGCATCCACTCTCACCCACCAGACCCACAACTTCTCCCTGTTTAAGGGACAAAGATACATCG
>CAZTWC010000101.1:0-11895 GCA_964617105.1 uncultured Myxococcia bacterium | reverse complement strand
TGATATCTCTGGTATGTCATCAATGTCAGAGGCCAATTTTTGTAAGAGGAGGGATCGACAGCCTACAATCTGGTCTCCAATCTCTGGCAAACTCTGGAGAGTACCTCCCAAAGCCGCCAAATCCCGAGGTGAAGCTATCTGGGTGGCCAACCTGCTATTGATCCTCTCCAGGTCACAGATTCCCTTCATAGACTGCCGCAAAGCGTTCAGCCTCAAACTGTCACCCTTTAACTCCTCCACCGCGTCCAGACGTTCCTCAATAGCAGTCAAATTGCACAACGGAAATTGCAGCCACTGGGCAATTTTACGCCGCCCCATGGCGGTAACAGTCAAGTCCAGCAAGTCCAGCAGAGTCCCATCTCGCCCCCCGTTCCGGAGGGATTTCACCAATTCCAGGTTAACCAGACTGCGCTCGTCCATCACCAGGTAATCGGTGCGCCGAAATATCTTTAATCTTTTCAGGTGATTGAGTTCAACCATTTGGGTCTGACCCAAATAGTCCAACAGCGCCCAGGCCGCCCCAACCATAGGGCTATTTTTAGGGCATCCCAACCCATCCAGGTTGTGAAGTTTAAGATGATGGCACAAAGAGTTGTAAGCTGACAAAGATTGAAAGAGTGAGAGATCACTGTAGTTGATCAGCGGAGTACCATACCTGGTGTGGATCAACCTGAGAATACCTCCCTGAAGTCCCTTTAAATTATCGGGTAAAACCATCTCCCGAGGTTGAAAACGGTGCAATTCGGCTATCAACTCTTCCGGAGTGCAGCAAACTGTAGCCATAAAATCACCGGTAGCCACATCTACTGCTGCGCAACCGATCTCTTTACCGCCGGGATTGATGCTGAGCAGAAAGTTATTAAGGCCGGGGGACTGCTCATCTTGACAGGCCAGGCGAGTTCCAGGGGTGATAATCCTGGTCAGTTCCCGGCGTACCAACTTGGTGGTAGTGGCAGGATCTTCCACCTGGTCGCATACTGCTACCTTAAATCCCTTATCCACCAACCGGTTAATATACCCGTTAACGCTGTGATGTGGAAATCCAGCCAGAGGTATATCCTGCTCTGGACTCTTTTTGTTTTTGCCGTGACTTCGCGAGGTTAAGGTAAGACCCAACACCGAGGAAGCCGTTTTGGCATCCTCGAAAAACATCTCATAGAAATCGCCCATGCGAAAGAAAAGGATAGCGTCTGGTGCCTGCTCTTTGATCTGCAGGTATTGCTGGAGCATGGGGGTTAATTTTTGGGGTAAACTCCCTTTTTCAACCGTTGTAGCGTTTATCATTATGAACTTAGTCGCTGGCTAGACTGGCTGTCTCCTGGTTTAACTGCTCCATGATACTCAGAGCCGCTTCGGCAGCAGAATCTATCTCCGATTCGGGGCCGCTCATCACCAGACGGCCGGTAGCGCCAAATGGTTTAATGGTAATCAATTTGACAGTGGCTGCTTTCAAGGCCTCGTTACAGGCAATGGTCAAATAAGCCGCTGGCGTGGTTTCCAAAATCAACACTGAATCTCCGGATACAACCATATTTCCCTTGGCAGTGCCGGTAAAAAATATGGCGTGATCTTGCTCTACACTGCGAATAATTTTGTTGGTCAATATAGTTATGGGTGCCCGAACCCCCACCGAAAGGCCGGTGCTGTCAAATACCCGTTCGGCCGAGGTGCGCACCTCGCCCTGATCGGGATGATGCACCATCATCATACCGAAATGTCTTTCGGTTACAACCACTCCCAGTCTTACCCCGGTAGATTTAAGCGCGCTGTCGATCATACTGTGGATCTCCATAGCCGGCGCCAACTCCAACATCATACAGGCATCATATTCACTGGGATCGTAAACCTTATTGTCCTTGGCAATAAATTGAGCTAACTGGGGCTGCAAACTATCGATAAACATATAGGCTCTGAGTTCAAACTTCATAATCCGCTCCTATTTTTAATCGGTCAAAAATTTCAACTATTCTTTGGTTTCAGATTCTGCTGATGTTTCTTCGGTTTTATTATCACTCTCTTTTTGCTCTTCTGCCGGAGAATTTTCATCAACTTTGGGCTCTACCTCAACCCCTTCCTGTTTTTCTGCTTCCTCAACTGGTGTTTCCTCTGCAGGTGACGCCTTTCCCTCAGCTGATTCCTCTTTAACCGGACCACCTTCTACTTTCTGCTCCTCAGGTTCTTCACCTGGCTCTGCTTTTTGTTCAAGGCTCTTATCAGACTTCTGGTCCCCTTTGCCTTTCGATTTCTCATCAAAGGTCATTAATCCTTTCTCCTTGGGATTATACACCTGTGAGGTCTGCTTTTTCTTTTTCATCCCCACGCTCTTTCCGCAAACACACCGGGCTCTGGCACCACTAAACATGGAATAGTGGGTGAAGACCCTACCCTTTTTCAAATTTACACACCAACCACTATTGGAAATATCCTGGTGAGCCGTTAGGGTCCAGTACCAGCCCAGTTGTTCCTCAAACATCTTTTTACATTTGATGTTATCAGTACATAACCCGCAACCGCCACCTGGCAGTTTATCCTCTTGTGACAGATCTTCACTGCAATTCCCTAAAAGCAGCATATAGTCACCCTTAGTGGGTAAATGCCATCCCGCTTTACAATCTTTTTTACTTAATTTTTGGCAGAACTCCATTGCTTGTGGATAGGTAAAAGAAGTTTTTTCAATCTCTTTCTGCCAGGTCAACCCGCTCTTTTTATCCACAATGCTCTTCTCGTTGATAACCAATTCTTTTTTTAATATCTCCTTTTCTTTAGCCGCCCTCTCCTCTTCAGCCTTAGCCTTGCTTTTCTCTGGATCTTCCGCTGCTGCACCCGCTTCTTCCTGGCCTTCTGTAGCCACCCCCTCTGCAGAGCTCGCTTCCGCGTTCTCAGCCGGCGTTTCTGGCGATGCTGCCGGTTGCTCTTTACTTTCATCCACTTCTTTGACGCCAGGATCAGCATCAACTTGTCCAGACGGCTCGGCCTCAGCCTCTCCGGTCTCTCCCTCTTCTTCTGGTTCCTCCTCCACAGCGGGTTCTGCTTCCTGCTCTGTTGCTGCTTCAGTTTCAGCATCAGAGGTTTCGGACTGAACAACTGACTCTTCCGCCTCCGTCTGTTGCTCCTCTTCTTGCTGAGCCTCAGCCTGAAAAGGTAATAAGAACAAAGCCAGGAGTAAAAAAATCAAATACCTGGTTGAATGCATATCTCCTCCTTATTTTCTATTTTTCTTCTGCCTTTTTCATCTCTACCTGCAGGAATTCTAAAACCAGAGGTAGAACCCTGGGCAAATCTTCTACTGACACTTCCAATTGCTCGGCCAGCAGCCTAGATGCCCTCTGCCTGGTAGTAATGGTATCATCACTAAGTAATAGCATATCCAACAAATTATCTTTGGTTAACAGAGCGCTTAATTTCCCTTGATAAAGTTTGCTTACCTTTTCATTAATCATTTTCAATTCCAAGTCTACTTTTACCTGGTTAAGGTACAAAATTCCAACCTGGTTGCCATCCTGGTTTCTTACCGGCAAGGGAAACTGCCCAATGCTGCCCTGATAAAACCCTGCCTGCAGCAAGTCGGTGGCCAAAAATGACTCGCTCTTTAAATCTGGTTTAAAGTTCTGGTTATGGTCCAGGGCCAGGGAAAATTCCATATCGAACCTGGTGGTTGTCCGTAAATGAGAGGCCAAAAGCAGGGATGACAAAAATGGCTTCACTAAAGTCTTGGCGCCGGACGACTCTGGTTCAGTTATTTTTAAATCAGCGGAATCTACCCGAAAAACCTGGTAAGGATAGTGTTTGAAGGTTTCTGCCTGACCGCCAAATTTCATCTCCAAGGCCTGAGCACATTCCTGTTCACCTTTAAACCAATGCTGAACTTTTGAGGCAGGCCGCAAATACCCGTATTGAAAATAAGAGCGGTTGGCCTCCAGGCCGGTCATCATGGATAAAGGATAGCGATAAACATGGGTTTCCACCACATTGATCATGTTCTGGGCCCTGGAGCGTAATTCTTTGGCTTCATCTAATCTCTCCCTGGCGAAGGATTTATTGCCTTTTCTGGCAGCCATAGCCGCTTGGTACAGGGCGAGCAGATGTTTTAGCCTCACCAAATAGAGTTGCAGCCCATTTTTCAACTCTAGCCACAATTTCTGATCCCCCGAAGCGGTAATTACTCGGTCGGTGGGCAATTTTTGGTAACTCTCCTCAAAACTTCTTTGCATCTTAATCAGCACATCATAGTGACTGGTCATCCAACTATAATACTCATCGTCACTCAATTCAGACACCACCTGAGAGAACGAAATCCTTTTTTGCGCCTTGGCCGATCCCGCAGTTTTCGGGGGAGAAATTCCGATTAAATAGTAATAGAGGAAAGGATCTTTCTCGAAAAAATAGTGCCGTTGCTTCTCAGTCCACTCTTCTAACACCGTGGCTATGGCAGTTTTACCGGCTTTTTCTTTGGATATAATCCCGGCAACCTTTTGGTAATGGCTTTTCCAGTGATAGTCAGGATTCAGAGCCACCAGGGCGGTATAGTAATCAATAATCCAATAGCCCCATTCTTGACCAGAGGTGAAAGTCACCTGACCCGCCACGGTTTTCCGTTTTAAGTAGTCCATATCGCTCCAGCGGGAATAGGCTGTCAGCGGAAGAACCAGAGGGAAATCGATATCAAATCCCTGCCACCAGGAATTGGCGGGAAAATATACCACTTTGGTTTTAGCCGAGGCATTACGCTCAATAAACGATCGCTGATGATGAAGATTGCTTCCTCCATGTATCAGAGCTGGATCGGTCAGATTATAAAATTGAGGGACAGTCACATAATAACCAGGGCCTTTTTCATCGCCCTCCAAAAGGTGATAGTATTGACCGTTGTTCTCATCTAAAAGATCATTATCGGGTAAAACCAATCCATATAACTCCGGCTGATTAGCGATTGGTTTTATTGCTTCTTTTGCCGAACTAAACCAACTCTTTACCTTTTCTGCCGGCCAGGTCTGCCTGGAATCTCTGGAAAAATCCAACACCAAAGAATCAAAAGGCACTTTTAAAAGCCGCTTAAGGTTGGTTTCTATCTGCCCGGTTTCCTCGGTCTCGGTATCAGAAATAAGTTGATAACTTTTCTTCTGTTGGTTGTTAAAACTCAGAGATGCCCCCATCTTTATTCCCCGTTGGTGGGCATAATTGGCTATCCTCTGTCCATAAGGCGTCCAGTGTTCCATATTGAGTCCTGACAGAAGGGAAAACTGGAAAACATTTTGCAGATTTCTAACCAGATAATCGAGATACTCCCGGATATAACCAAAATTTTTATCTGAGGGGTTAAACAAGAAGTGGGTCAAAGGGATGGGAAATTCGGTGTGAAAATGAAAACCGCGTTTTTTTAAGCCGCTCTTGATAAAGTCAGATTGCTGATAATAGTTATTAATTGACACTTCCCTGACTTTTGGAAAATAGGTTTCCCGGGGATGGTAATAAGCCACCCCAAACTCCTTGAGCAGGGAATAGATGGCATACTGCATATAGAGAGGAGAACCGGCCTCTACTTGAATAACCAGGGGGGATCCTTCTTTTACTTTTATAATAAATTGTTCCGGATTATTTTTTAGCCGCTCCAACTCGTAACCAGAGAGCGGTTCATCTGCCAACATACCTGAGCCGATGAGTAAAAAAACCTGGCGGTTAAAAAAACGGGGCGATATTGGTTGGTCTACTCTCAACACTTCTGAATTGAAAGAGACATCGGTCATTTTTTCCAAAGCAAAAGTCAGGTCGTTAAGCGCCATCTCCACGCTCACCGGCAATTTGCCCTGAGTGACAATTTTTAAGGCTGGTTTTTCACCTGAAAGCAAAGGAACAATAACGCTACTCTGCCGACTCACTTTGCCGTTGAGACAATTGTAGAGAAACAGGGACAGAATACAGCCAAGGAGTCCAACCAGCAACCCCGCCCGAGAGGGCGTAATCCGTAAAAAACCGTAATATTTATGCAAAGTTCCTCCCGAATTAACAGTACCTGTTTTAGAATATTATCATAAAATAAACCTATCATTGTTTCAAGTGTTATTTTTCCTGAGTAACATTGTGACCTGTTGCTAATATTTATGCTCAACAAAATCCTCTATTTGACATCTAAATTTGTATATGCTAATTTTCTACCATGCGTTTAAGATCCTACTTTTATCTTTTATACCGGTCAATTTTGACCTTTTTTTTTCGCCATTTTGGCTGGCCGAAACTGATCCCCTTTAAGTACAACTTCGATCTCACCTACCGATGCAATTCAAAATGTACTATATGTAATATATGGCAAATCAAGGATCACAGCCAGGAGTTAAGTTTGGCGGAGTTCAAAAAAGTTATCGATAGTATCCGCCACAATATTTTCTGGATAAGCCTTTGCGGTGGTGAACCTACCCTGTTGAAAGAGTTGCCTCAATACGTGGAATATTTGTGCCGGCAATGTCCCCACCTGTCCATGATAAATATCCCCACCAACGGCCTTAAATCAGACCGGGTGGAAAAAATAATCGAACAGTGCATTGAAAAATTGCGGCCCGGAGTGGAATTTCACGTAACCGTCAGTATCGATGGTTTCAGAGAGGAACAAAAACTATCCCGCGGTTTTGACTGCTATGATCAGTCCATGGAAACTTTTCAGCGGCTGCAGAAGTTGGAAAAAAAGCACAAAAATTTCTACACCGCAGTGCAGACTATTATCACCAACTACAATATTGACACAGTTTCTGAGTTCAGGGAACATATTGGGCACGGCTCCTCCACCCTCTGCTACGGAGTTGAATCAGATTTTTACGGCAACACCGATAAACAGGATGAAATGATTGTAGCCTGCCAGAAAAACCTGGAAAAAACCGTACAGAAGGTAAAACAAATCTATCAGGGAGCCAAAATCAAAGGCGCCAACACCCTGTTTATGCGTATCTATCTAAAACTCTACCTGCGTTTTTTGCGACTGGACAAAAAAAAGATGGTTATCCCCTGCACCTCTAGTTTTGCCTCTTTAACTATCCAGGCAGACGGCAATGTTAAAAGTTGCGACCGCTCCCAAATCTTTATGGGCAACGTAAAGGATTACAACTATAGCATTCCCGAAATTCTTGAATCTGAAATGGCAGGCAAAGTGCGTAGTATAATTAAAAACTGCGACCAAAACGAAGACTGCCTACCCTGTTGGGTGGACTGCGAAGCCTACCCCTCTATGTTTGCGCATCCTTTCCGGACTATCTGGTATTACCTCACCACCAAGTAAGAATTCGGCTGAATCTCGACTAACGTTGTTGCAGTTATTCGAGCGCATCCGAATTCTTACGATTTATAATGTAATGGATGCATCTTGGCTAACTGACGCCAAAGGTGATCCATTTAGGACGTTACAGAGTGCGAATTAACCAGGTTAATCGTTGGGCTTTTTATTGACCCACTTTATTCTTTCTATGTCTGGGATTATGTTTACCGGACCGCCTGTATCCAACATTGATGATGGCCCAACTTGGATACGGTAGCGGGGATCCTGGCAGGCTGAGTGGCGGCCGCACCCGGAATCGGGGTTAATATTTTCGGTGTACCGGGAGAAACAGCCTTCGAAGTTTCGAAATACTACTTGCCCAGGTGATTGGGAAACAGTATAGTTGGGCATTATCGGAACCTTACCGCAACCCCCGGGCAGATCCACCACAAAAGTGGGAACCGCCATGCCGGACGTATGCCCCAGCAGAGCCTCGATGATCTCTATCCCCCTGGACACTGGAGTACGAAAATGGGAAAGACCCTGAACCGGATCACACTGAGAAATATAATAGGGCCGCACCCGGATACGTAACAGTTCCTGAGACAACTTCTTCATCACATGAGAACAGTCGTTTACGTATCGAAGTAATACCGCCTGGTTACCCAGAGGGATACCGTGGTTGGCCAATTTTGCGCAGGCTTCTCCGGCCAGGGCAGTGATCTCCCGGGGATGATTAAAGTGAGTGTTTAGATAGACAGGATGATATTTTTGTATCATTTTAGCCAGTTTGGTGGTTATCCGCATGGGCATCACCACCGGAGCGCGGGTGCCAATCCGGATTATTTCCACATGCTCTATCTCTCTCAGGCCAGAAAGAATTGTCTCCAGTTTTTCATCAGAAAGCACCAGAGGATCGCCACCAGAAACCAACACATCTCGTATAACAGGGTTGGCCTTGATATAGCCCACCGCCTTTTGAAAGGAGGTTTGAGAACTATTTGAATCTTTTTCCCCTACCCTCCTTCGGCGGGTGCAATGCCGGCAATAGATAAAACACACCTGAGTCACCAAAAAAAGCGCCCGGTCCGGATAGCGATGCACCAATCCCGGTACCGGCATATACTGATCTTCTTGCAGTGGATCTTCATATTCACCAGGAGCAACCACCCCTTCAGCCGACTGGGGCACTGCCTGCAGCCGGATAGGGCAAAAAGGATCAGCCGGATCAATAAGGCTGGCATAGTAGGGGGTTATGGCCATGCGGAAATGGCGTAAACTGGCGTCAATGGAGATCTTTTCCTGACGGGAAAGAGGAATCACCGACTGCAACTGTTCACTATCGGTTATGGCATTGGCCATCTGCCATTGCCAACTATTCCATGACTTTTGGTCCTTAAATAGGTTTTTTGGGGCCGCGGTAGGCATTTTGATATCAGTTTTCCTTTTATTCGCCAAAATCGTTACGTTGGTAAATCTGCCATTCTCTATCAAAAGAATCCTCTTTAAAGCCGGACTTCAACCGCTGGGGCAGAAGAGTTTCCAACCAGTCTACAATGCTTTGGCTAAAGGAGATAAATCGATAGGCAATACCAGCCAGAGGTAAAATATTGTGCATGGCAATATCACTCTTTTTATCGTACATAAGCATATTAATCCCAACAGGGTTGTAGCGAGGCAACTGCTCACTCAAGGAGTAACGCTCCTTTACACACTGGTCAAACCCTGGTAAATCTTTATAGTCCTCGTAAAAAATCAGATAGCGAAAGTCGTTTTTCACACAAAAGTTGTAAAGATCATCCGGGCTTAAATATCCGGCATGGTACAACTCCTTCAGGCCAAATCCCTCTGGCCGCGGCTCCTTTCCAGCTAATACATTAAAAGTGCCAAACTCATTGAGCACATTGTACCTTTTGGTCAAAGAGAGGAGGTAGTCTCCAATCTTGCGTTTATGGGTATCCATAGTTTCCATGTAATATATAGAGGTATTGAGGATTAAATAGAGAAGCAAAAGAATTAGTGCTCCCAGGGCCTTGAACCGGGGGATAAATAGTGAGCCGCCATCTTTACCATTGACCAGCGCCGCCTTCAAGCGGCAGGCGCCGCCGCCCACCAGGATAACCATAACTAAAAACACCTCAATATAGTAGTTGCTATGAGCTCCCCCTTTGAACAACTGGAGCGTCTTCAGGGTGAACACAATAAAAAAATAGATAGTAAAGAGCGAATAATTTCTATCTTTTATCCCGGCCAGTAATATTGGTAAAAGAAACACATTAGTAGCCAGAAAAAAGACCAGATACCTGATTTCCGGTGCACCTACAATCATGTTGTAAAAAAAGAGATGATGAAAAAATTGGCCGCCAGTGACCACAAACAAGATCAGCAAAACCGCAGCCGTAAGGCCGGATAATATGGCTAAAAATCGCCAGCGGGCCGGATGAGGCAGCCAAATAAAGGATGCAAAAATCGCGGCAACCGTCAACTGTTTGGTAAATCCGGAAAGCAGAAAAAAGAGAATGGCCCAATAGAAACCGCGGGGATAATTGCGGATGAAATATAGGCCCAGCAAAGAAAAAAAGATAGAGAGAAAGTCGGTTCGGGCCAAACTGCACCAATAGACTATCAGGTCATTGGTTAAAAAAACAATCGCCGCTCCCAGGGGAATAACCTGTCTGGACAATTCCGCAATAACTCCTTGACCTGAGTTCTCCTGCTTTTCTGACAACTGTCTGATAAAAAAGTAGACCAACAGAGCACAGCCCAGAACCGGTATAAAGGAAAGCAGTCTGGCCGGCAAAAGTGTATGACCGAAAAAGGGCAACAAAAGGGCCAGGAGGATAAAATAGACTGGAGGATAATCGTTGGTAAAAAGATAGGGGTATTGATCCAGAGGGGAGTAAATTGGAACCCCCTCTTTCAAGAAAACGGCGTGGATTAGGTTGTATCCCTCCTCTTGTTCCAGGTCGTAGGGAAAGGTGAAGTGGTGGGCAGTGACCTTAAAGAAAGCCCAAAGGTCAGCAACAAAAAAATAGGCCGCCAGGGCGACTAAAACCGCAGCTAGCAGATAAAATATTTTACGCATGTTGATAAAATACTCCTAATGTATGACTTGGTTGTCATATTACCTGAAACTATTTTGATTTCAACTTATAAAAAATTATCAATTCTTGCTATACAGTACACTAACCAAAATATTTTTTAGACCAAATTTGCGTGTAGTCTTCATGCTACACCGGTCACCGTTGTGTATCCCAACGGCATCACCACTATTTTTCTTTATTTATCACCATGTTACAACAATTCGACCCAGTGCGTCATTTTTATTGCTTATTGGTACGAGTTATTGCGTATTTTTATGACTACACATATCACTCAAACTAACCGAACACCATATCGCTAAATTTCCCCATATTATCAGCTAGTTGAGTTTTATTTATCTTTTTGTTCAACTTGGCACAGTCTGTGCAAATATAAATTGTCGTTAACTGATAATAACAAAAAATAATATATAAGGAGTAAAGAAATGAAAAAGTTAAACGCCATAATCGCCATTATGATCGCCATGGTTCTCACCTTTTCCATAACCTTTTACAGCACTGACGCCAACGCCAGCGTAAAAGACAGTGAGACCAAATTTTTCGAAACCATTGGTGAAATCAACCTGGATATAGAAGAGGATGTTATCCTGGCCAACAACGGCATCACCGCTTATAAAGGACTTGGCGAAAAAGAGTTTAAAGGCCTGATTAACTCTATTAGGGAAACTGTCCGGGAAGTAATCAAAAAATAAGCCCCTCTCAACAATTTCAATAGAAATTGTTTTTTAAGGCCGGGAATAATTATAATTCCCGGCTTTTTTTTGTTCCTGGTCCATCCGGGAATTAACCCTAATAAGCAATTGACAGAGTTTCATCTATTGCCAAAATTTTCTGTCAGTGCTAACATATTTTGTAAACTCACCATTTTAAGGACGAAAAGAATTCCCGGCATTTTAATGCCGGGTTGACTACCCAAAAATGACTTAAGGACCCCTGCTCTAATGGTCAACAACCAGACTTGCAACACCGATCATCGTCCCTGGGGATATTTCGTGGTGCTATCTGACCGCGAGGATCACAAAATAAAAAGAATTGTGGTCTATCCAGGAAAACGTCTAAGTTTACAACGCCACCAAAAACGTTCTGAGCACTGGTTTTTCCTGAACGGCAACGCCCTGGTAACCCTGGGCCAACGCCAATTGGAAGTGTCTGCCGACCAATCACTGAATATTGCCCAGAACTCCATCCATCGAGTAGAAAATATCGGCCAGCAGGATGTGGTTTTCATCGAGATCCAAACCGGCGACTATTTTGGGGAAGACGATATCGAACGCTTTGAGGACGACTTCGGCCGTATTTAAACCCCGGGCATGAACAATCCCTTCAAATTATAATCTAATATCTCACCAGCCAGCTTGGCCGGCTCAATGGTCTTTCCAGTCATAATGTAATGGTATAAAACCTCTTTGATAGTTCCCAAAATACAACAAGAGATTATTTCAGTATGACATTCCCTGATCACCCCCATAGTTATTCCTAATTTAAGAGAGCCTTCTATATATTTTAGAATATTTCCATAAAACTCCAACAGTTGCTTATTCAAGTCCGCATCAA
>CAZTWC010000100.1:3541-11991 GCA_964617105.1 uncultured Myxococcia bacterium | reverse complement strand
CGAAATCGGTGACCAGATCGAAAATGCCGCTGTCAAGTTTTGTGGCGAAACCGTTTATGAAGATGATGTATCTTACATAATTTTACATATTATTTAACTTAATTTTAGATACTGAACTATTATGAATAAAAATGTATTTATAATCGATGAAGAAGATTTTTTTGCCAACCTTATCAAAAGAAAACTGACTAAAGATGGTTTTTCCTGTCAGGTATTCACCTCCGGACAAGAATTGGTGGATCGAATTCTAACTGAAGAGCCTTTAATTATTTTTACCGAGATGGTTTTACCCGATATATCCGGTATTGAATTAATTAAAAAAATCCGACAGATATCCAGCCGGTTGACCATTGTAATCATAACCGCCAATGCCGATAAGGACAATGTGGTGGAAGCCATCAACAGCAATGCCGATTACCTTATAAAAAAACCTTTTGAATTAAACGAAATATCGGCGGTAACTGAACGATTTCGGCGCCGGAGAAATATTGAAGATGGACGAAAAAAAATCCATCCTTACATTAAAAACGATCTAAACATAAAATTTCCTGGAAAACGAAATTTTATTACCGCATCTGTCTCTTTTGTGCGCGAACTGTTTTACTCCATTGGTTACTACAATGAGACCGAAATAAATAAAGTTGCCACCGCTTTTTATGAGGGGCTGGCCAATGCCTTTATGCACGGCAATAATAACGATGAAACGCAGGAAATACACTTGTCGGTGCTCTACGACAACGATGAACTTGATTTTTACATCCGCGATAATGGTTCAGGATTTGATTTTAACAAGAAAATCGGGGAGATGAATGACCCGAAAAAACTTTTAGTGCTCGGCGGCAGAGGCATTACCATTATTGACTCATTTATGGACGGCTATGAATTCCTTGACAATGGCTCTACCCTGCACATGACTAAACATCTATAATACCACAGGATCTGGGGCTACAAGATATTTTTTGCTTGCTTTTTTTTGTTATTAATATTAAGATAT
Source organism: uncultured Myxococcia bacterium (assembly GCA_964617105.1). GTDB lineage: Bacteria > CAZTWC01 > CAZTWC01 > CAZTWC01 > CAZTWC01 > CAZTWC01. Next base: position 10,997 of record CAZTWC010000100.1, on the reverse strand, counting down.
AAAAATCTTTAAATTATTTAACCTTACGTCTTAAGAGGGATATTATGGAAATAAAAATTACCGAAATGGGCGACGCGACAATTATAACTCCCGTTGGCGAGTTAACCAACGACACTGCTCTGGAGTTCAAACAGGAAAGGGAAAACCTGATTAAACAGGGTAAATGCAAATTTGTTCTCAACCTGGAAGAGTTGAATATTTTAAGTTCTATTGGCATTCGCGAATGCCTCTCTCTATTCAAAGATGCTGAATCCAAAGGCGGTGGTGTCAGATTGTTTAATCCCAGGCCCCAGGTAAAAGATGTTTTTAAAACAACTGGCCTGTTACAGGTATTTAAACTTTACAACAGCCTTGATGAAGCCCGCCAAAGTTTTTCTTGATTCATCAAGTAGCCCAATAACCTAAATTTTAGGGCGCAATGTGCATCTGAACAGGTGACTTGCGTCCTTTTGATCACATCTTAACCAGATGATTACAATCCAAAAAAATGGTGTACCCCCCACTCTTCCGGCAAATAATGATAAAATAGCCGAACATGAACCGATAATAATGGAAGCGGAATTGTTCCAGGAAATATTCGCTCAAGTATTAGAATATAACGGTGAATATACATCCCAAATATTATTCGATAGCGGCTTTTTTATCGGGCAAAAGATCTACCGACAATTAAACAACAAAGGGCGCCTTTCTCCATCTGATAGGCTAAAACTATTTATCCAGGGCGAAGAGAATAAAAAACAGGGTAAATATAACCTCCTGGAATATAACCTGGAGCAGAAAAAAGTGCTCTGCCAGGTAGAAAACTCCCCCTTTGCCAAGCCTATCAGCAATTTTATCAGCGGGTGTGAGTTGGTAAGAGGCAAGTTGGCTGGTTTCTTTACCCTGCTTTTTAAAGACGAAGTTGAATGCTCTCAAATATCCTGCCAGGTTGATGGCCAAAACAATAAGACCAAAGGCTGCCTATTTTCTATCAAAGGGATGGGAAGCAAGCAAGAAGATATATGGACATGGTAAGTTAGTTGCCCCTATTCGTCATAAGAATTTGGAGGCGCTTCACCAGCTTCCCTAAAGGGATCACCTGCGGCGTAGGCGCCGGCTTAAAAATTACCGCAGTCGTATGATAATACGTCGAGGACAATTTTTGAGCCGGCGCCTACGCTGGTGAAGATGCATCCGAATTCTTCAGCGTAAAACCCAATCCCGGATAAATAGCGCCAACTTATCTTCGACATTTTTTTCCACCTCTATAAATTTAACTCCGATACCAAAAATGGCGGGGGCTTTTTTCCGTTCAATACGGCGGTTTGACACAATTTTGGCCTTTAAAAGCAAATTTTCTCCACTCAGAGGATTTTGTAGCATTAAATTGAACTCTTGGATCTTTTCCAATTGGCGGGGGCTGTAAAAAAAGAGGCCTCCCCGACTGATATTTTCAGTATAGGCATGTCTCAGTTCATCCAGAGCGGGAAACTTAAGGGGAAATCTAGCGGTTATACGCACATGTTCTCTTTTGCCTATAATTTCCCGCTGAGTTAAAAGCCCATCGATAAAACTGTTCAACTCGCTTTGCTGAGCTGGTTCCACCAGTATAAACTTGAATCCAGCTCCAGTTATTTGTTGTTCATTATTATAGCAATATCTGACTAATTGAGCCAACACCGCCACTTCGATAATATCGTCTGGAGTGATTATTATTAACTCCTGTTTATCTCCGATTTTGCCAATAAAGTCATCCGTTTCAACATAGATGCCACCTTTGCTGATATTATTGGCAATTTTCTCGTCAAAACCAAATTGTCCGCTAAAAAGCGCCTTCACCTGGACATTAACTCTTGAATGCTGACGATGTTCATTAAATTTTTTAATCAAAATTACCTCAATAGGAAAAAATTTAAACCTGGAATAATTTAATCTTATTGTTATTTATGATATATTAAATATTTTGGTTAGTCAAATTGGCCGGAGAGATAAATGAGTCCAGACAAGATCAAACTGGCTTCTATAGATTTGGAGTTAGTGACTGAACAGATAGGAAATTTTATCATCCAGAGCATCCTCACACATAGAGCATCCGGCGGAGTGATTGGTCTTTCTGGGGGAGTTGATTCTACTGTCAGCGCAGCACTGGCAACCAAAGCGATTGCCGGTTACAACCAAAAGCATTGCCACAAATTGGAACTGAGCGCCTATATTTTGTCTTCCAAAGTAAATTCACCCCAGGATAAAGTGGATGGCATATCTATAGCGCAACAATTGGGAATTAAATACCAGGTATTAAACATAGAGCCGGTAGTAGAAACTTATAACGCTTTGATCCCCAATTTGAAGAAACCTGAAGCAAAAAAAGATCTGGGTAATATGATGTCCAGGATTCGGGCTAATATTCTCTCTACCATGGCAGCACTGGATAAAAAACTGGTAATAGGCACTGGTAACCGGGATGAAGATTTTGGTATCGGCTATTTTACTCTGTTTGGAGATGGCGCCGTTCATTTAAGTCCTATTGGCAATCTTTCCAAGCGACTGGTGAAACAGTTGGCCATCCACTTGGATTTCAGCCAGAGTGCCCAAAGAGAACCAACTGCCGGACTCGAACCAGGCCAAACCGACTATAGCGACCTGGGCTATACTTACGAATTGGTGGAACTGGTTATTGAGGGCCTAAGACAGGGATTCAAGCCGGAGGAGCTACCGCTGCATCCCCAGGTGCAGGAGATGGCAAAACCAATTTTGAAGAATAACCACAAATTTTCCTCCCCTTTCGAAATGGTGGAAGATATTCTAAACCGGCACTTTAAAGTTGCCTTGCCCAAGGCGGAGATTATCCACCCGCCCATGGCGCCGATAACCTTGAACTATGAAACCAAATAGAACCAATATGTCAACCCAGATAGAACGTGGTCACAGGTTTACCCTTCCGCTTTCGGTATTTGCCAAAATAATTGTTTGCTGCCAGTTTCGGAGACTGATTTGTGGTTTACGGTATTTAATTTTCCCGATTTTATTTTTTGGGGTTATCTACCCTGCCCATGCCGCTGATTTGCCTATAAAAATACTGATCAACTCCTTTGACCATAAAAACCATACAAACTACACCGGGGCGATTATAGAGGCAGAAGATCTAGACATTTTTGATCAGATGACCCGTGATTTATTACAAAAGCACCAGGGAAAAAAGGTGTTCAACTTCCATATTGAAGATGGATATATCCTTTTGAACGGCCTCAGGCTCCTATCCAGGCAATTACGACTCACGAGCAGGACAAACCGTTTATACCTTGGTGCTCGTAAACTAAGCGGAGATATCTTGCTGGCAATAAAAAGTGACACCGGACAAAATCAACTGGAAATAGTTAATCAATTTTCTATGGAAACTTACCTCCAGGGAGTTCTTGCCCAGGAGATACCTTTATCCTGGCCTCTGGAAGCTTTGAAGGCCCAGGCAGTGGTATCCCGCAGTTATGCTCTGTTTCAGCGTATTGCCCGGATAGATGAGAGTTTTCACCTCAAGTCCTCTATCTATGACCAGGTTTATAAAGGATTGGATGCTGCGGAGAAAAACCAAAAACTCAAGCAGGCGGTGCAAGAGACCAGGGGGCTGGTGCTCACCTTTAAAAATCTACCGGTAAAAGCCTATTTCCACTCCTGTTGCGGCGGTCATACAGAGAGCGGCCGGGAATTATGGAATTCTGGAGACACTCACAACTATCTTTTCCCAGCGGTTCCCTGCCCTTCCGACCGGGGTTGTCCGCATTACGGCTGGAGATATCGCCTATCCCAAAAACAGTTGCAAAAACTTATCGGCCGAAAAACCGGAATAAACCTGAAAAAAGAAATAAAAATCGCTGCTATTAAGCGAAGTTCTTCCGGGCGGATAAGACAGATCACCTTCAGGGGAGCAAAGGGAAATAAAATCGGATTCACCGGATACAAGTTCAGGCGCCTGGCGGGTATTTTCAACCTCAAATCGCTGAGGTTCAAGGTTGAGAAATCGGGTGACGATTTTCTATTTAACGGTGATGGCTTTGGTCACGGTGTTGGCCTTTGCCAGTGGGGAGCTAAAGGAATGGCCCTGAAAGGTCATAATTGGCAGCAAATATTATCTCACTACTATCCAGGGGTGGAGTTGAGAACCATCTATTGAAAACCATTTCTCCTCTAAACAGTAAACTTTTCCGTAGTTGAATCCTGCAATATAGGCATTTTTTAGGTAAGATTATGATAGACCAATTCTCATACAATTGTTCCGATTACCAATACCATCTCCCCACTCATTCTATTGCTCAAAAACCACTAATGCATCGGGAGAAAGCCAAATTGTTGCTGCTTAAGTTGAAGCAAAAAACTATTGAACACTTTCAGGTAAAAGATCTGCCGGCTATTTTGGGTGGAAGGTATCACTGCGTTTTCAATAACAGCAAAGTGATTCCTGTAAAAGTTTTTGGCCGCAGAGCCACCGGTGGCCGAGTGGAATTTTTGCTCACCAGACGGCTTGGCCAAATTAAAATGGTTGAGGAGATATGGCAAGCAATGGCCAAAAGTTCCCGCCCTTTGAAGCCGAAAGAGAACATCGACATTGCCCCTGGTGTTCAGTTTGTGATCCAGACCAATCGAGGCGGGGGGCACTATGATTTGCAGATAAAATTTTCTAAAACCTTTACGGACTGGCGCCAGGTCCTTGAAAATGTTGGCGCTGTTCCTTTGCCTCCATATATCCGCGAAAATCCTCTGGATGTAAACCACCGGCAAACCTACCAGACAGTGTACGCCAGGGAGGAAGGTTCGGTGGCCGCTCCCACGGCTGGATTCCATTTCACTCCAGAATTATTAAAACAATTAGAAACTGAGGACGGAATCAGTTTTGTTACCCTGCACGTAGGGCCTGGCACTTTTTTACCAATCCGCAGCAATGATATCAGGGAGCACCAGATGCACAGCGAAAGGTACTGGCTGGAAGAAAAAACCGCCCGAACCATCCAGCAAAGCCGCCAGGAAAAAAGCGGTATTTTAGCGGTGGGCACCACTTCGGTGCGGGTGTTGGAGAGTTGCTGGCAGGAGAGCACAAAATCTCTACAAGCCGGTCACGGGGAAACATCGCTGTTTATCTACCCGGGATACCATTTTAAAGCCGTTGATGCCATGCTTACCAATTTTCATCTGCCCGGCTCTACCTTGCTCCTTTTAGTGTCGGCTCTGACTGGACGGGAATTTCTGCTAAAAGCCTATCAGCAGGCCATTGAACAAGGCTACCGCTTCTACTCATATGGCGATGCCATGCTGATTTTGCCGGAATAAATTGGCGGAGGCACACGGGAATCGAACCCGCCAGGACCTTGCTGAACAAAACCCTCGACTGGATTTGAAGTCCAGGCCGCGCACCAGCCACGGAAGTACCTCCAAGTTAGTGATATAATAGCACCTACACCCTTTAGATGCAAGGGTAGAGGAGAAAACTATAAATTCCCATCTAAGAGATCACTACCCATTCATCTCATAGACGCCTTTTAGCGAATAGACATATTCCTTCCACACTTTTTGGTATCTTTTTAGATCGGTGTGGGGTTTGCGGATCATCTTTAAAAAGTAGTCCTGCTGTTTGGCGGAACTGCTGGGTTTGGCATAGAGTTGAATAGCAAATTTATTAAAATCCCGGATAAAACAGTCAAACATTTGATCGATTATTTGGGAATCTATCTGATAAATTTTGGCGCTCTCCAATATAAGTTGGGCATAGACAACCAGAGTAAAGACCTCCCCCATGTTCAACAGAAAATCAATATCTTTGCGCTGACCATCATCAGGAGTAGCCATCATAAGCATCTCTTTGTACACCTCTATCTGCTCCCTGAACAATTTGACATTGGGCAGATCGTATTGATCAAAAATTATGCCGTAATCGTGAAATTTAATTTTACTCAGTCCCCGGGCCGCTCCCTGGTTGAACAAAAAAGCATCATGGGTGGTCTGAGTCTGCTGGGTGATATCTTCATACTCGGAGGTAAAAAAGAAGTAATTGGGCATAAATTTTACAATCAGGGCAATATTAACGTGCACAGTGCCCTCTAGTTTGGGTAGAGCCCGAATATCTCTGGCCGCTAATTCAAAAAAGGTATCCTTCTCAAAGCCTTTGGCGGCAATAACATCCCATAACAAATTGATAACTTCCTCTCCCTGGGTAGTGACCTTCATCTTCATTACCGGATTGTATAGTAAATAGCGCCGGTCATCCTTTGAGGCTGCCCGCTGGTAATCGGAAGCACGCAGAGCAAAGAGTTTCATGCCCAAAAGCCGCACGTAGGCATCGGTAAACAGTTGCTTAACATGGGGGAAATCGGTGACATGCATATTGTAGAGGCGACGGTTGGAAGCATGGTTAATAGATTCATACAGGGCATGGGTGCACATGCCGATAGAACCCCATCCCAGGTTATATTTACCCACATTGACGGTGTTAAGAGCAGTGTTCCAGGCATCATCTCCTACAGATAGAACCTGATTGGCCATCACTGGATAGTTGTCAAGGCAAAATTCAGAAACATAATTCTGGCTGTTGCAGATATTTTTCACTAAATCATAGTGTTCGTTCATATAGTTAGCCACAAAGAACACATAGTCGCCGCTGTCTGACATTTTGCCAAAAGTGGAAACCATGGGGGCTTCGTTGCCGTTTCCAATATAGTATTTGGAGCCGTTGGCAATAAAATTATCATCATCCTGAGGAGTCAAAGCCATCTCGGTAGAATAGATATCAGCCCCATGATCCCGCTCAGACAAGCCAAAGGCAAACACATTGCCATCTTTTAGCAATCGGGCGGCCTGCTCTTTCATGGCTTGATTCTTTGACATCCATACTGGACCAAGTCCCAAAATGGACACCTGCCAGGTATACCAATAGGCCAGGCCATAAAAACTGAGGATCTCGTTAAATTGGCAATTACGAAAGGTGTCCCAGCGACAATTTTCCTCACCATACTCCGGAGGGGTCAATAAAGTAGAAAAACATTTCTCCTTCTTTTGAAAATCTATGAAATCCTTGTACCATACCCGCTGCCGGTCATCCTCCTTAACTTTCTCTTTTCCCTTGTTTTCGAAAAAGTCTATGGTCTTACCCATCAGTTGTTTGGAATTGTCGTCAAGATAGTCATTGGAAAATTCTTTAGGATTTAATAAAATCATAGCCCCGCCTTTCTGTTGATTTTACTCGTCACCGGTTTTCTTGCTCATGTTAATTTATTTTGTTACGATATCAGTAATTTTTAAACTTTTCAACCGGGTAATACTAAGATGAACATAATCAACGGCTTTGGCAATGTTTACGGCAATTCCGGTTATGCTGCCCACACTCGCAACTTTTTCCTGGCCCTGAACAAACTGGTTCCAGTCTGTCTGGTACCTCTATTTCCCATGAGCAACATCCCCCTCCCCTCTCCATTTCGCCAAATGACCGAGCGGGTGG
>CAZTWC010000100.1:1422-3531 GCA_964617105.1 uncultured Myxococcia bacterium | reverse complement strand
TAAATATCGCCTATGGCGATGATATGCATCGTTTCTGCGGTGGGTGGCGAATCGGTTTTACCGTGTTTGAATCCACTATCCTGCCGCCCAGGTGGATACACCTGCTAAAGCAGTTAAATCAGGTCTGGGTGCCCAGTGAGTGGGGTGCTGAAGTGTTAAGACAAAATGGTATTGCCGGCGAAATGATCAGGGTGGTGCCAGAGGGGGTGGATTCCTATTTGTTTGCTCCTACCGCCAAACCTCTGCCCGCCTTTAAAGACGAAGGCAAGTTCCGCTTCCTCACCATAGGAAAGTTCGAAGCCCGCAAAGGGGTGCGGGAGATGGCTGCCGCCTTTTGCCAGGCTTTCTCGCCCCAGGAGAAGGTGGAGATGGTTTTTCATCTCAATGCGGTCAGCCCCAAATTGAAAAAGATAGATGTTCAAGCCACTCTATGTGCAGAGTTTCCCTCCCACGCCCATCAATTTATCTTTTTTGAACGGGAACTGTCTGATGCCATGATGCCCAGGCTGTTCGCCTCCTGTGACTGCTATGTAAGCGCCAGCCGCTCCGAGGGTTGGGGGCTGCCTTTGATTGAGGCTCTATCCTGCGGCCTACCCACTATCGCAGTATTTCACAGCGGGTCCACCGAATTTTTAAACCATGATATCGCTTACTTGATGCAGCCCAAAAAACTAGAACCCATCTATTGCCCAATTTTTTTTCCCAATCCCGGCGAAACCGGCCTGTGGGCATCTCTGGATATAGATGAAATCGCCCAAAACCTGCGATACGTCTTTGATAACCAATCAAATGCCAAAGAAAAAGGGGCGGCGGCGGCCCAACATATAAAAAGAAATTGGCAGTGGAGTCAGGCGGCCGAGATAGCCTGCAGAGAACTAAAAAATCTTTAGGGCTCCCTTAATAACCCTCCACAGTAAAGGACTCGCTAACCTCATGATTAGCCAAGTCCTTTACTGTAAGGGTAAAGCCATATTCACCCTTTTTATCCAATTTTATCTCCACCTTGCCTATATCTGCTCTCTCAAACGCCAAAGTACTGCCTGTTGGTTTCTTATCGATGCTCCAGGCATACTCTAAAAACATGTTGTCATCAGGGTCTGGATCGCTACTACCGCTGCCGTCCAGGGTTATTTTACTATTAACGGGCACCCGGTTATCCTTAAGGGGCTGGCCGCTGGAATCCAATATTTGGACCTTCACTTTGGGAGGATAATTGCTCGGTTTTTTGGAGTCTATAATCAGCCGGTCCGGCTCACTTAAAACCCCGTTTTTAGAAACCTGCAACTGCACCTGGTATATTCCCACCTGGCTCACTGTCAACGTAGTTTTGGCTACATTGGCAGAACTAATCTTATCAGTTGTGGAGAAGGGTGACTTCAATATGGTCCAATGGTATTGCAATGCAGATTTGCCGAAATTGGGGCTAAAACTTTTGGAGCCGTCTAAATCCACTTTGGCGCCCTGCTCTACTTCCAACCTGGTTTGCGGTTCGATTCGGGCAACCGGCATTCTCTTTACTCCGTCCCCCACCAAAGCACGACAACTTTGAACTAAAGGGTCATAAGTGGCGCCGGCCGGTTGGCACCAACAATGGTTGTCCTCTTTTTGATTAGGGATGCCATCGTTGTCATTATCTTGATCGCAAATTACCTGGCAATCCTCCTGGTCATGGCAAAACTCCTGGCAGTCCGCCTGACCAGGCGCCATATCGATCTTGCCATCCCCGTCACAGTCGCTAATAGCATCACCCAAATCGCGGCTGCGAATACCGGGCTCTAAAAACAGAGGTGGTATCTCCTGGCTAACAACCGCATCACCACCCACCGGGATATTGGGTAATATTAGAGGTAGATAGGTGGTAGCCCCTGCTGTTCCATCGCCTTCGCCCGCAGAACTCTTTTGCAGGTGCAATGTATAAATACCTGCTGTCAGGGAGTTCATTTTAAAAGAACCACTGGGGTCGGTAATTGCAGAGCATTCCACTTCCATACACTCCAACAGTTTTACCTCCACCCCCTGGTGATCTGTGGAGCCCTTAATTCTCACCGCGTTGCCAGACACCTCTCCGTCAGCAGGTTGACTATTAAGGGTTATATCTCCAAAAGTATC
>CAZTWC010000100.1:0-1412 GCA_964617105.1 uncultured Myxococcia bacterium | reverse complement strand
GGTTCCCGGCTTATGCTGGATTGCCAATCTGCCCAATCCCATTTGGGAATGGAAAGCCACTAGTTGGTAGTTGCCAGGGGCAATCTTCTTAAAATGATATTCCCCATCTTTATCAGTATAAGTGGTATAATATGTATGGGCCAGAGCCACCTTTATGCCGGTTAGATCTTTACTTTTACTATCTGCAGATACTTTTCCCTTCAGGTCGGCGGCCTTTTCTAACACAATTACACCCAAATCCAGGGCATTTTCCGCTTCCAGGTGGATATCTTGAACTAACTTCTGCCAATCCCCCTCTTCACACCAAATCTGCATAGTGTGAGCCACTTGCTTCTCCTGTTTGCCCCTTTGATGTGTAGGGGGGAAATCATAAAAGGTAAACTGGCCGGTTTGGTCAGTTTCCACTGCTAAAACACTACCAATCAGTTTAACCTGGCAACCGGCAATAGCCTCCTTAACGCTACCATCTACCGGTTTTACCACTTTTCCCTTGACTACATGGGTTTTGAGTTGATCCACCGGATTCTGATAGTCGTAGTTACAAGAAGCCAGGAAAAAAGAAAATCCAACCATAAACAATAATAGTGAAATACACTTTTTCATTGGGACATAAACCTCCAGTTTTACAAATGATACTAATTGTTCCGAAAACCTGAAGCAATTCTCGCGACAAAGTGGATTCTAGCAATTCTTACTTCAATTACAAGTTTTTTTATCGGGTGTTTGGCTCTTCAGAGCCAAATTAGCGGTTGCACTATTTAACCAATAGAGTTAAAATGTAATTCTTATTTTTGTCCAGAATTTTTTCAAAGTGATATTTATGAAGCCAAGAATCATATTACTTCAGATTAGAAACGCCAAAGACCCAATGCTGGAACAAGAAATAAACTGCTTTGTTACCCAATGTGGGGTTGAACCTGAACAACTGACTACTGTTAACGCAGTTTATGAACAACCTAAAGTAGAAAAATTACCGCCTTTCGATATCTTGATGGTAGGTGGCAGTGGAGAACATTATGTTTCCAAGTCCGAAGATTACCAATTTTTCCCTTTTATTTCAGAGTTCCTGCTAGATGTAATAGATAAAGATATTCCTTTATACGCTTCCTGCTGGGGATTTCAGAGTTTATCCAAAATTTTAGGCGGAACGGTAATCCACGATCCGGATAATACCGAGGTAGGAACCTACCTGCTCACCAAAACCAGGGCCGCAGAACAGGATCCCCTTTTCTCATGGTTCCCGTCAAAATTCTATGCCCAGATGGGACATAAAGACCGGGTGTCTCAATTACCGGCCTATTTACAAAACCTGGCTAGCAGTGAACTGAGTCCTAATCAGGCTTTTCGTATTCCCAACAAACCGGTTTACGCCAGCCAATTTCATCCGGAGTTAAACCTGGAAACCAACCGGG
>CAZTWC010000099.1:0-12003 GCA_964617105.1 uncultured Myxococcia bacterium | reverse complement strand
TCCCTGCCCTTATAGACTCGAGGTAGAAACAACAGTTTTTCCTGGATATCCGGCGCCAGTAAGAGCAGGTTCATGATCTGAGTTACCCTGGCCCGGGACACTCCGCCCAACCTGGCGATATCGGCATAGTCCTGAACCTCCTGGCCTTTTATCAGGCTCTCGAAGTGAATTGCCAGGGCCATGAGTTTGGAGATCCGGGGGATGCGACCACGGCTGGCGGCAACCATTTTTTGGGCCTTGGCATCGTTATCCTCGATCTTTTTCCTCCCGTTACGACCGGTTTCAAAGTCGATTTCGCAGGCAATGGTGAACTCCGGATTTATTTCAGGAGAAACTTCTTGGGGATGGGGGTGATGCTGATGATCTTTAAGGTCTTCACGCTCTTCATTGTTGTCATGAACTCCCTGGTATCCGTTATGTTCCACTGTTTGTCCCACTGTTGTTCCTCCTGTTCCTGTTCCTGTTATCCCCTGTTTTTATTTTGGACTTATTAACGGCGGTGTCATTTGTATTTGTATTTGTATTTGCAGCAGTACCTATATTGGGATTAGCATTAGCAGCAGCATTGGTATTAGAATTAACATTTGCATTTGTATTTGCATTTGCAAAAAGTTCCATCCCCTCTGGACTGAAGGTGATAAATATTTTTTTAGACTGACCATCAAAACTGACTCTGGTTATCAGTAAATTCAGGAGCCGACTTCGTTCTCGGGGCGTTAGAACATCCCAAATTGGTGTGAACTGTCGCAAGGCCTTTCCGAGGGCATTTGGATTTATTTTCTTCTCCCCTGCCCGCAGGTGTTGCAGTTGCTCCTGGATTTCTAACCGCTGGCGCTGTAAATTTGCCATTTGCTCTTGCAGATCAGTCAGGTGAGACACCGCAGTCGTTGTTGGCACCGCTACAGTTATAGACTCAGAATTACCAGGAATATTATCATCGCGCCCCCTGCTCATGTTGCCACTGCTATACCTGGTTGCACCGCCGCCACAGCCGTCACCGCCGCCACAGCCGTCACCGCCGCCATTGTTGCTAATGCCGCCACTGCAGCTACTGTTGTCAATTTTCCCAGCCATTGCTCCCATTTTTCGATTAACTCGCCGGAGATCCTTTTCCAGATACTGAGCCTCTTTCTCCAGGTGAGTAATCCTCCGTTTTTGTTCCTGCTTAGCCTGATGACAGGTCTCCTTTAGCAAATCTTTGTTCTTGCCGATCTCCCCAATTTTGTTGACTACAAATTTTTCGATATCCGCTGCCGGCAGCGATTTAGTTGGAGAGGAGCAACTCTGGTAACCCTCTTTTTGCGCCCGGGTGCAGACATAATAACGGTAGCGCTTATTTTTCTTGGTAGTTGAACTGAGGGTCATGGCAGTGTTGCAACTCTGGCAGAAGAGCAAACCGCCAAGTAGCGCACCATGTTTGATTCTGGGTCTGGGTCGAGGCTGGGGACCATTTTTTTGGCTGCCACTGCCGCCACCACTGTCACAGTCACCATTATTGCCATAGCCACAATCACTGCTCCAACCCCAGGTGCGGTTCAACTTCAAAACTGCCTGCACCTGCTCGAAAACCTCCTCGTCAATGATAGCCTGGTGCTCACCCTCAAAAACCTCTCCCCGCAGAGAGATCTTGCCAACGTAAAGAACGTTGCTCAGCAAGGCTGACAGGTTAGTTTTGCTGAATCTTTTCCCCTGGTGGATGTGACCCTTTTTGGTTCTCCAGGTCTTGGTGCACCAACCGCGCTGATTTAGTTCCCTGGCGGTCTGGGTAAGTGATCTATGGGATAAATACAGATCATAAATTGCTCTGACCTGCCTGGCCTCCTCTGAATTTACAATGATTTTACCGCCCTCTTTAGCCACGTCGTAACCCAAAACCGGGGTGCCACCGGTCCATTTACCTTTGCGACGGGCGGCGCTCATCTTGTCTGACGTTCTCTCCGAGATTAGGTCCCGCTCGAATTGGGCAAAGGATAGAAGCATATTCAGGGTTAAGCGCCCCATGGATGTTTTAGTGGAAAACGCCTGGGTTACGCTGACAAAGGAGACACCATAACCCTCAAATAGTCTGATAAGTTGAGCGAAGTCCAGCAGTGAGCGGGAAAGACGATCCAGTTTGTAACAGACAATAATGTCGATCAGACCAGCCTCAATGTGGACAAGGAGTTTCTTCAGTCCTGGTCGCTCCAGGTTACCACCAGAGAATCCACCGTCTGAATATTCTTCGGGTACCAGTTCCCAACCTTCGTGCCTCTGGCTCTTGATATAAGCCTCGCAGGCCTCCCGTTGGGCATCCAGGGAGTTGAAGTCCATATCCAGGTTCTCGGTGGTGCTCTTGCGGACGTAGATGGCGCATCGAAGTACCTCTTTTTCTTGCCGGTTCGTTTTTCGGTTGTGTTCTTTCCTGGTCCTCATCAAAATATTTCTTAGTCTCTTTTATCTCTTTTTTGCAGGTTAAAAAACTTGTACCCATTCCAACTGACACCGGTGGCGACCTTGGCTACAGTGGACAGGGAGCGGTATTCCTGCTCCTCGAACTCGAATCCCTTATCCAATATTTTCACTACTATTACCTTTCCTTTGTAGTGTCGGGTTAACACTGTTCCTACTGCCGGTAACCTGGGGTCCAAACCGGACAGGCTGGTTTTGGCAGGGCTCTGGTTGTAGTTGTTGTGATGGTGATGGCCTTGATTTTTTCCATTGACTTCAGTCTCAAATGTACCCTCCGGAGGCGTAATACGGAGATCTGCCTCGTTTGCCAACTCACCGGCCCGGAGTTTTGCCCTTTGTGACAAACCACCATGGGTGAGTTCCTGGAGTCGCCAGGCTATCCGGCGCCAGAGAAACTCCCGGTGGTTAGACCGTGACTCCTCGCCAAATACCTTTATATACTCTTGGCGCAGTTCCCGGGCGGTCATGGTTTTTAGATCCTCTATTTGTTTTACTAATGCGAGTGATGACGCCATTAATTTCTCCCTAATTTACAATTGCTGTTGCCAGTTAACCGGCTCTGTGACCATTGCTCCGCATCTCCGGGGAATCAAGTTGTTTCTGGGTTGACATCGGGTTTTTATTAGAATCCGGTATGGGATGCTGATCAATGACAATTTTTTGGTTTTGTTTGGCCAGCAGGCGCAGGTAGCCGCTGGCGAGGATAGCGGCGATTTCTTCCAGTGTTCGACAATCAGTCTGATCTATCTTTTTCAATTTTTTCCCCTATAAAAAAAATATTCCTCTACTATCTAATACGCAAAGCAGACTAGAACCGTCTAATTATTTTTTATTAAATTCCTGGCGAGTTTCAGGCGATTAAATACAGTCGCCCTCGACACTCCAACTCGTTTAGCGATCTCTTCCTTGGAAAAACCATCAACTGAAAGTTGGATCACCTCCAATGCTTGAAGGGGAATATTTTGCAGAATTTCTTCGAGTTCTAGTTGAAAAAGAGTAGAAATATCCTTGCCTGGCATGGCATCCAGCAAGCATTCAGAACTATTGGCAAAATTCTGGTTAAGGGAGATAAGTCTATTTTTTGCTCCTTGTTTTAAAGAGATTTCTTTACGCCAAACAGATATGACAGTATTTTTTGTCACCATACGGATAAAAAAACTCCTCGAGCCGACCTTTGGGTTAAATTTTTTAAATTTGGCCATAACTGCAAATATACATTCTTGCTCTAGATCATCTTGAAAATGTTCTGGGAAGAATCTTTTTTCTATGACGTTTTTAACATAACCTCTTACGATTTTTACAATATCACTATCAATCCCTTTGTAGTTGTTTCGCGACATCTCGAGTCCTCCGTTGGGCCAGGCCCTGCGGAAGACTGCTGAAGATGCCGCTCAAAAAAATAGGGAGTCCTGCAAGTGCACTTTTTCAAGCGACACCCACAGCGACCTCCCGTTTTTCGAGCCAGCCGTTGTCTGGTGTTGATAAAATTTTTTGTGCAGGCGGCGGCTCCTTTACAGGATTACCTCCAGCCCGCGATTGTTTATAAAGAGCGCCAAATGGTGACATGCATGGGCATGCCATTGGCTACGGTTATTTTTTCAATAGTAATATCTCCTGCCTGCTGGCACCACTCCCACAGGCGGCGTTGCATTTTTTTCAAGACAAAACCGGTTGAGTTATGGTGGTGACTGGTAAACTCCTCTTTTTCCAGGGCCAAGTCCTCTTTAACTATTGGCGGGGGCTCAAATAGCGGTTCCCCTCCCTTGATCTCCAGACCTTCGATGCGGCCAAAGTTGATTCGCTGCATACCAATAAAAAGTCTTTGCCAGTTATCAGGAATATCCTGAATGTTTATCTCCTTTTTTGAACCGTCCATTTTCTTCTCCTCTAAATTGGAATTTGCCGTTAACCTCTTCTGTCTGAAAAAATGGTATAAACAAAAATCATTGTTAGGAATAACCGCGTACTAACAAAGGGACTAACAATTGTTGTGGTCAGTATTTTGGCAATGATTACAAAGAGATAAAAAGGGGGCAAAATGCTTGGGAGGAGGGTCGTCAGCTAGAAAAAACTCTGACTTTCACTCAATGCAAGTTGAAGGTTTGAGTTATGTGAAAATATCTTATTCGGTCTAACAAGTACTAACCAGAAACTTTGTTAGGATTGTTAGGGTGACGCTATTTCCCGTGAGCAGCAAGGAAATAAACTTTGTTAGTACTAACCGGCCAGTAATATCAAAGATTGATCGATGTAAAATTTCGCAAAGGCAGGCAAATCAACCTAACGAGGTACTAACAAAGTTTCAGTAAGGAGTTTTTATTGCTGTAGGGCCTGGCATATATCCGCTGCAGGCTCACTTGTCTCTTTGTGATTAGTGAACTTCTTGATTAAAGTGGTAGAGATGGAGCGAATTAGAAGAATCGGCCGCCATGTTCAAGGAAAATTGATTTGATGATAAACAATGCGGATGGAGGGTTCAGGCTGACATTTTTGCCATGACTTCGCTGATAAGATGTTTGATGCCGGTCTGGTTCAAACTGGATAGAATGGTTTCGGTATGAAAAATGATTTGTTGGGGATTTACTGTCAACCGGTATCGCCTGGCGCCATCACCTTCGATAAGTAAACGGGCATAGTCCTTTGAAAAGGATTTGCGCAACCGGCGGATCACCTGGTGGTAATTGCCGGAACTGGTCAATGAGGCGGCATCTACCCAGCCGGGAGAGTAGAGGCATCTTTGGGCCGCAAATTTTAACAAGTTGATAAAATTGGCTCCAGTAAACCAGAGGTTGGAACCGTTTAGTTTGACCAGAAAGCGGTTTTTCCAAATCGTGCCCACCAACTCGAGGCGAACTTCATTTTGGATTGAACCACTGTTGACCTGCTGGCCATAATTTTCATCTTGCTCAGATATCATTGGAGATGGTGACGGCTCAATGGGATGGCTAACAGTGTAGTCCTTTATCTTCGGCGGAACCTTTTCACTCCTGCCAATAGAGGTTCCTTTGTCTATTGTTACCTTTTTAGTGTTGCTAAATCCATCTCCTACAAAATCCCGGGTAAAAGCAACCAGATTTTCAGCCAGGGGTCTGGTTAGGAACCTCTCCAAGTCAAAGGATTCTACCTGAGCAATTTTTTCTATGCTATCGAACCCGGCGTTTACAAGAGCCTGGATACGGATACGGCCCAGCCCTTTAACTGTAGTCAAAGGAGTTAGTGGGATGCATTTTTCAGGCAGGCCGTAAAAGAGCCGGCGGGACAATTTCTTCATCTTGTCACTGATTAGTTCCTGGTTCCAATCGCAAATGTCGGTGATTTCACAAAATACATCTGCCAACCAGGAGACCTGCTGGGCTAGATTCACTATGGCCCCTGAGTAGGTGCTGTATTTGGTTTCCAGAGAGCGGATATCTTCACCTCGCATCCATCCGCAAAGGAGCATAGCCTTTTTTATTGCCTTGTGGTCGTTGTAAGTCAACAGCCGCCTGACTGGATATCGCTGATTAATCCGTCTGGCTGACTCGGGATTTATAACATCATATAAACCCTGGAGCATTTGCAGATAGTTTTTACGGGAGATTTCCTTTTTTGACAGTGATACTGGCATGCGGCTTCCATCCTCGCATTGGCATAACCATAGTAGTATTTCCAGGGTAGAAACCGATTGAGCAACTTCAGTATTGGCAGTGGCGATATCTTCCAGCCCAATTGCCGAGTTTATTGATATTCCGTGCACCGCGGCGGCGTATCCAATATCGGTGGGAACAAAACTTTGGTGGTCAACATTGATTAGCCCACCATCCAGACATCGTTTGACAGCGTAGTGTAATTTTTTTTTGAAAATTGTTTCCCGGCCGTTTCCACGCCAATAGAGCATGCCGGTGAATGACCAGATTAGCGTTTGTTCCAACTCTTGGATAGTGCTGCATATCCCCGAAGCAATCAGGTTCAGCACATGACCTTCCAGCCCATTATTGCTAAGCGATGGTTTTATCCCCTCCAGCTCTCCTTTGATGATGTTCAGGTAGAATCGTTTGGCCTCAAATTTACTGGTAGCCACCAGGATGGCATTGCCATAGCGGTTCAGGCCCAGGCGGCCGGCCCGGCCACCAATGTTTTCAAATTCGCCGGCAGCGAGGTTGCGGGGAAACCAGCGTTTCAGTTTTCTGTCCAGGACATACTTCACAGGATCGATTAAAACATTTTGCGCGGGCAAATTAAGGCCCATGGCCAATGTGGTGGTAGAGCACAGCACCTTGATATTGCCGTTTTTAAAATGTTTTTCCACAAAGGTCCGCAAGGGCCGATCAAGGTCTGCATTGTGAAAGGCCACCCCTGATTTGAGGCAATTGCGAAGTTGACTTTTCAAGGAACTCTCCTCAATAATCGACAACTCCTGCAGCATCCCTTCATTGAGAGGGGAAAGGGGATATTTGGCCATTCGGTTGGCCATTTTGATAGAGTTTTTCTTTGACCGCAAAAATACCAGGCTCTGCTCACCAGCCCGGGCAAATATCCTGGCCTGGCGAACAATAATATCATAGGCGTCCATACCAGTTGAGACTGGGGCCATATTAACCGAACCCTCTTTTTTACTGTTGTGCTCAATGTATCTAAAAGTGCCATCAAGCAATATCCCTTTGCGCAATTCAACTGGCCGCCTGGTTATACGGCAGAACTCAGCATTCATCCAGCGGGCAATATCTTCTCCGCTGTCAAGCACGGCCGAAAGGCCAATTACCTGGGGCCGCTCAGGACTATGTAGTATTTTGGTGAGCAAAAGTTCAAGATTTGGCCCCCGCTCCTCATCACCCATCATCTGCAATTCGTCTATTACTACCAGGCCGGCATCCCTTAATAGGGTTGGATCACTGACCAGCAAACTCTGCATCTTCTCAAAAACCACAATGGCCAGATCAAACTGGCGAAGCGATATTTGCTCTTCAAATTCTTTCCTGTCCCGGGATGAGATAACCACTCTGACACCAAGTTTCTGGTAGCGGGAGCAAAATTCTTCGTATTTTTCTTCGGCCAGGGCTTTTTGGGGAACCAGGTAAAAAGTCCTTCTGTGGAGCGCCATCCTCAAGGCGGCCATCTCGCCAATAAAAGTTTTGCCAGAGGAGGTTGGCGCAGATACCACGATATTCCTGCCATCGAGCAGTCCATGTTCTAATACAGCCTTTTTTTGAACGGGAAGCAACTTTGTAATTCCAGCTTCTTGCCATATCTCTATCAAATCCCGCTCAACACCTCTTGAATTAAGAACAGATATATCCATGGCGCCCTTCCTTAGCAGTCTGGGGTTGAAAAAAAGAAGTTAATCCTGGCTCACGCCCGGTGAGAGCCAGGTCACCACTTTGCCCAGGATGCGGAAATCTTCCCGGGCGGTAACATCAATTGGATCGTGGGCAGGGTTTTCCGGTTGCAAGATCACCTTGTCAGTTAGTATCTTCAGCCGTTTTACCGTGGCTTCATCACCCATCAGGGCGGCAACGAGCTCCCCTTTTTCAGCTACTGGCTGCTGCTTGACCACTACCAGGTCACCGGGATTGATACCAGCCCCGATCATGCTGTCCCCTTTAACCTTCAAAGCAAATAACTTCCCCTTGGGAACAGCCCGGGAATCAACAAATATCTCTCCGATAAATCTCTCGTGGGCAAATATTGGTTGACCAGCAGCAATTTCACCGATAATTGGCACTGGAACAAGAGTGCCTCTGCTGGCCTCGATGGGAATGGTCTTTAATATTTGAATCGATCTGGCCTTATTTTTGTTCCGCTTGATATACCCCTTTCTCTCCAGACGCAGCAATTGCTCGTGGACACTGGTTGGTTTCAGGTCCAGTTCTTTGCTGATCTCCCGTCCAGTAGGGGCCATGCCATATTGTTTGTAAAGATCGACAATGGTATTGAAAACTCTTTTCTGGGAAGCAGTCAGTGTTTGCTCTTCCTCTTCGCCCAGTTTTGTTCTTTTCATCTTTGTCTCCAACAATCAGAATAATGGTGTTAATTCAAGCCTAATTTTAATACCGAACAAATGTTCTGTCAATGCATAATTTAATCTTGTCCTGTTATCAAGGTTTTAACACTCTGGGAAATTTCTGGAAAAAAATTTAGACGGTTTTGAACTCCTTTGCGTATTAGATAATAAGAGCAAAAGAAATTGCGGCAAATTCTAATGAGGGAAGTTTTATGGAAAGCAAGATATACACCTATCAGTTTGATAAAAGTCTTTCTGTCAATGCGATAAAAGAGACCCTGCTATTAGCGGTAATTGGCGCCGAAGGTATTCATGGTGCGACTCAGTTGAAGTTGGATAACCCCATTAAATTTGAAAAGCAGGGCAGGTTGGTAACCCTGGATGCATCAACAAATATTGGCAAGGCTATTGCCAGAATATTTACAAATTTATTACAACGGCAATTCCCAGAGAACAATTTTCAAGTGAGCCGAACATGGAGGGGTAATAATAATGAGTAGGGGAGACAATTCTATGGACGATCAAATTAAAAAAATGCTCTTTGCCGAGAGTGAGTCTTTCCGCCAGGCCCGCATCATGGGGATGGACTATCCCTGGAAGAGTCCGGTTTTTTGCATTGCTTTTGGCCTGGGCAAACTGAGCCGGGTGATCTGGTGGGATAGGGATGATATCCGGGTGGCCAGGATCGCTCCAGTTAACCTGGCCGAGGAGTTGCGGGAGGCGGCCCACTACCTGCTGCGGGCGGCTCACCTGGTAGAAAATCCTGACAGCAAGGAAACTGATAGCAAAGAGACTAACAGTAAAATAAAGGAGGATAGCCTTGATGACCAGATCTAGACTTACCTTTTCCAGTGCCCGGGACTTTTTAAACTGTCCGCGTAAATATCACTGGCGGTATGTCCTGGAGTTGGTGCCAATTGAATCGGATGGCAGTTTATCGATCGGCCATGCTTTCCATAGTGCGTTGGAGAGCCTCTACAAACTGGATATGGCCGGCAAGCCGCGGGACGCTGCTGCTATCGCTTCTATTATAAAGGAAATAGATAACCATTTTTCTGATCGCTTTTTCGACCTGGAACAGAAGCGGCGTTGGCACCTGGTGGGAGCCATGTTCAAAGCCTATGTCCGCCACTATCCCCGGGAAAATTTTAATGTAGTTGCAATTGAGCGGGAGTTCTCTGGGCCTATTATCAATCCCGCCACCGGGTGCAGATCCCGAAGTTTCCAGATGGCCGGCAAGGTGGATGGCGTGATCCAGGACAAATCCACTGGTGAGTACTTCCTACTGGAGCACAAGAGTGCCAGCGCAATTTCCGGTGACTATCTCGAGAGGCTGCCGCTGGATAAACAGATCCACCTTTACTGTCACTATATCTCTCAGGAATTAAACATCCCCATCTCTGGCGTAATTTACAACGTGGTGCAGAAGGCCATGTTGCGGCAAAACCAGGGTGAGACCAAAGAGCAATACCAGGCGCGGCGGGCGGAACTGATTGCCAAATCCAAGACCGGCAAGACCTCTGCTAAACGCAAAATACCGGAGAGTGATAAAGATTTCCAGAAGCGGCTTATGGCCAAATACGAGGATGGGCAACTGTTCCACCGAGAGATCCTGTTCATCTCCCCCGACGATATCGAGGCAACATTATCAGACCTGTGGCAGGTGACCCAGCGGCTCCTTTCGGCCCGCCGGGATGATCTCTGGTACCGGAATACCGACTTCTGCTTCCGATACAACAAACCGTGCATTTATTTTCCCCTGTGCCGATCCAATGGCAGTAAGAACGTGATTGCCAATCTCTTTCAGCACCGGGCGGCTCACAGTGAATTGACTTCTACTGCTACCGTATCTACAGAGACTATTTTTTAGGTCTTATGCCTAATCAACGCAATCTTTTATTATTTATCCCTTTTTCATGGAGGACAAAATGACTCTTTTACCAAAGCAAAAAACCACTGTTAAAAACAATCTCTGTGACTACTCCCTGCTTCTGTGGGGACTTCCCAAGGTGGGTAAATCGACCCTGGCTAGCCAATTTCCCGACGCCTTGTTCATTGCCACAGAGTCGGGCCACAATGCCCTGAGCGTGTTCAAAGTGGACGTCCACTCCTGGGAGACTTTTTTGGGCGTTTGCAAGGAGATGGCCGAGGGCAAACACTCATTCAAGACTATTATTATCGACACTATGGACAACCTCTGGGAGATGTGCCGGCAGTATATCCTTGACAAGCACAAGATCCAGCACGAAGCGGATATGCCCTATGGTCGGGCTTACGCCATGGTGCAGAGCGAGTTCGAGCGAGTGATCACCAAGATTAGTATTCTGCCCTATGGCCTGGTGATGATCTCCCACGCAGATACCAAGGAGGTCCAGACCCGCACCGGCACTGTTCACAAGATGTTGCCCTCCTTGAAAGACCGGCCCCGTAAGTTCGTCCTGGGCATGGCTGACATCATCCTGTTTCTGGATGTCCAGTATGAGACTCTGTCTGACGGCACCAAGAAGATGCGGCGAATAATTCGCTCCCAGCCCAGTCCCGATTACACCGCCGGCGATAGGACCAATAGGCTGCCCGGGGTGATGGAACTTGACTATACCGCCCTGGTAGATGCTTTTAAGGGAGAATATAGGCAACCAGAACCAGGGGCCGACAAATCGGGTAATACGGGCCAGACAGCCTAACTTAAAACACTTTTTACCAACTTTGGAGGAAATTATGAGCGATTTTTATAATAACGATTCTGCGGCGTTTGATTTAGAACAATATGAAGAAATCTACGAGCAGGCCGAAGAAGCAGAAGGCAGCCAATCAGAAAATTTACCGGCCGGTAAATACCAGGTGATTGTGGAAAAAGCATTATTGAAAGCATCTCAAAATAACAATCCTATGCTCTGCTGGCTGTTGAGAGTGTTGGGGCCAAGACATACTGGCTCCACTGTCTGGCACCGCAATATGCTAGTTACTAAGAAAAATTTTGAGTGGCTGAAACGCGATCTGAAAATTGTTGGTGTTCAGATGCAAAAACTCTCTGACCTTAACCACCGTCTTAATGAACTTCTCGATGTAAAACTGGAGATCAGCCTTAGATACAATGGTGATAACCAAAATATCTATTTCCAGAAATTACTGAAAGATTCTGGCAAAAGTAACCACAATGATGCTGCAACTGATGGCACAGACTTTGACGATATTCCCCTCTACTAAAGGTTTGCTGATGAATATTGTTATAGATACCCGAGAAAAAATGCCTCTCACCTTTTCAAGAGGCATCAAAATAGTTCGGAAAAAACTGGTTGCTGGCGATTATTCGCTTGAAGGATTGGAAGATAAAGTTGCCTTTGAGCGAAAAACTCTCGATGACTTTGTAGCCACCCTGCTTCAAAGACAAACGCAATTTAAAAAAGAACTTGCCAAGTTGCGCCAATATGATCTGGCAGCAGTTTTTGTCGAGGGTAATTCCAAAGATATCAGTCTTCATAACTATAAAAGCGCCATGCACCCAAATAGCGTGTTTGGGGCGGCTAATGCCATTTTCTATCACTTTCATATACCGGTCTTTTTCTGGGGAGAGA
>CAZTWC010000098.1:9269-12007 GCA_964617105.1 uncultured Myxococcia bacterium | reverse complement strand
ATGACTATCCTGCAGAGTTTCAATTAGCGGCCTCACTACATTTTTATTGCCCACTTTACCAAGTGCCCAGGCTACACTGTAGCGGACATCGTTATCCGGGTCCTGCAAAAAATTAAGCAGAGTTTTTTGGGCTTTTTGAAGGCCGATGTTTCCCAGAGCCCAGGCGGCATTAAAACGCACATCACCGTTTTCCTCATTGTTCAGCAGTTCCATCAGTGGTTCTAACGCTCGTTTGTCCCCGATTTTTCCTAAAGCCCCGGCCGCACTGCTGCGGACATCGGGATTGCTGTTGGTAAGGGAGTTGATCAGAGGTGAAACCGCCCTGGCATCGCCAATTTTACCTAGAGACCAGGCAGCGCTGAAACTTTTTTGGGAGTCCTGGTCTTCCAAAGACCTGATCAGTTCCATTAACTCCTTTTCCCGTTCTCGTCCATCGTTGGTCATAAGAAATTTCTCCAATTTAGATAGTTGCCACTCCAAATTCTTGCAACGAAGTGATTTCTCGAACAGCAAATAAATAATATTTATATTATTATCCTACTCAATATATTTATATCATAGGGATAATTTTATTTCATCTGTAAAAAGTGGGATGCTAATGGTTAAATTCTTATCTGTTCTAGATAATCTTGGGGTATATGCTCTAACTGCTCAATAATATACGTTTTATCTGCCTGTAGCCAGATGGCCTTTACCTTCTCTATGTTCTCTTTCATCTTGGAGTATCTCAGGCAAATAGAGGCTATTTTATTTTTATCGTTTTCATCAGTTAAACCTTGAATTATTATCATAGGTCCGGGGATGTTGTCCAATTGGCAAGAGGGGTAATCGCGGATATATTGCTCCAGAAAACTGTTTTCCTCTTGGTCCCGGCCAACAATTATTTTCAGGTTTTTTTTCAGTCGGAAATGTCTACCCACAGCCAGTAAAAATATCTCTTTCCTGGTAAGAGGCTCACCCTGCAAATGGGCTAAAAGATCTTTCATGCGCCGGGCATAAGTTTCATCGGTAAGATAACAACCACCAGCCGGACTCTGGTATTGCGTGATATCAAATTGGCGGGCCAGTTCTATCTGTTCCTTGCGCCCCCGGCCGCTTATACCCAGCAATTTATTTCGGTCTATCAGCCCCTCTTGTTCCGCAATGGTGGGTCTCATTTTGGCAGCGCTAAGGGGACGAAGCAATTTTCCCCGTAGTCCCGATTCTCTCTCAATCAAGTCTAAAGTATCACGCCGCTGCGACATAGGACGTTGTCCCAATACTTCGCCGGTAGCGATGAAATCAAACCCCCATTCCTCCATCAGTTTTTTTGCCTGTTTGAGCATGAATATTTTGCAGTCAATACAGGGGTTGATATTTTTTCCGTAACCGAATTTTGGGTTGGAGATTACCTGGAGGAATTTTTGGCAGACATCAATGCAATGAACTCTAATCCCCATATTTCTAACGACTTTGATGGGATCAAAATTTTCCCCTTGCATCTTTTTGCTGCTTCGTTTTCTGATCTCCAGGTTTTGTTCGGCAGAGGTAAAACCGATACGGTAATTTACCGCTTCAACTTGAACGTCCAGGCTTTTTAGCAGCGCTATTGCCAGCGTGCTGTCCAGACCGCCGGAAAACATGGAGATACATTTGACTGCCATATTTTTAACTACCTGATAACCGTATCAGATGAAGGCTCTTGATGCGGTTCCGGCATCTCCAGGTATTTTTCTCCAATGGTTTGGAGTTCTTCCAAATTGTCAAAAAATACTTTTACCAGATCTGGATCGAAGTGGGTTCCGGAATCTTTTTTGATAATGAACAACACCTTTTCCATGGGCATGGCATCCTTGTAACAGCGTTTGGAGGCCAGAGCATCGTATACATCAGCCAGGGCGGTAATTCTACCGTAAAGGGGAATTTCTTCCCCTTTTAACCCATTAGGGTAACCGGTGCCGTCAAATTTTTCATGGTGACTGAGGGCTATAATTTCCGAAGCCTGCAGCACTTGGCTGTTGGAGTTGGCCAGGATGTCGGCCCCGATTTCGCTGTGGGTTTCCATTATACCACGTTCTTGAGAGGTCAGGCGTCCCGGTTTGAGCAGGATTGCATCGGGGATTCCGATTTTGCCTACGTCATGCATGGGGCTGGAGTAAAGCAGCAGTTCTACAGCATCTTTACCAAGTCCAATACCCTGGGCGATTACAGCGGAATAGTTACTCATCCGCTTAATATGCCTGGCCGTATCTTTATCCCGGTATTCGGCTGCTACTGAAAGACGAAAGATAGTATCATAGTGGGCTTCTTTCAATTGCTGGGTAAGCATGGCGTTTTTTATGGCCACCGCTGCCTGGGAGGCCAGGGACATGATCATCTCCTGGTCGGAGTCATCAAAACTAACGATATTTCTGGCTTCATCCATAAAATTAATCAACTGCAGTACGCCGATAATATTGTCTTCAGTATCTTTCATGGGAACCAGCAGCATAGATTTGGTGCGATATCCGGTTTTTTGGTCGAAACTGCGGTTAAACTGAAAGGGTTTGTCTGAGGGAATATGATAGGCGTCCTCAATGTTGAGCACTTGTCCGGTTGCTGCTATGTAACCGGCCAGACTCTCCTCGGTTATGGGCATAACTTTTGACTTGAAAAGGTTGTCTTCTTTATTATCTTTCGAGTTATTTGCCAGAGTATCATTCTGGCTGACAACGAAACGGAGAAATTTGCCCGATTTTATATATAGACTGCCAGCATCA